>JBGTRP010000795.1:0-3691 GCA_041940685.1 Acanthopleuribacteraceae bacterium | reverse complement strand
AACAGGGAGTGGCCGCCCATTTTGAAGAAGTTATCGTGAATACCGATTCGCTCCAATCCCAACACCGCGGCCCAGATTTCCGAGAGCCGCTTCTCCAGCGCGGTGCGAGGCGCGGCGAATTCCTCGCCCAGGGCTTTTTCCAGGTCCGGCGCCGGCAGGGCGCGACGGTCGATCTTCCCGCTGGGCGTCAACGGTAGGGACTCCATGCCGACAAAAACGCCGGGAATCATGAAATCGGGTAACCTGGATCCCAGGTACTGGGCCAGCGCCCCGGGACTCAAGCTCGCCTTTTTCCCCTCCCGGGCTTGAAAGTAGGCGGCGAGATAGGGGTCGCCGGGCCTATCCTCCCGCACCATCGCGACCGCTTGCTGGATTGCGGGATGCGCGGCAAGAGCCGCCTCGATTTCACCCAATTCGATGCGAAAGCCGCGCAGCTTTACCTGAAAATCCACACGGCCATGGTATTCCAGGGTGCCGTCCTCGCGGTAACTGGCGAGGTCGCCGGTGCGGTACAGCCGCTCTCCCCTGTGTTCGCCGAATGGGTTGGGAACGAAACGGATGCAGGTCAGCTCGGGCCTGAATAGATACCCACGCGCCAGGCTGTCGCCGCTGATGCAAACCTCACCGGAAAAGCCCACGGGCACCAGGTTCAACGTCTGATCCAACAGAAAAATGCGGTAGTTGGCATTGGCCTTGCCAATGGGAACATTTGCTTCCAGGGGGCCGCTGAAGCCGCCTGGTCCTCGTTTGGAAACCGGAGTGACCGAGGCCTCAGGCGTCCACGGAATCAGGGCTTGGCGGTCCTCTCCGCGAAAAAGGGACAAACTGGCCAAGGGTTGATCCGGGTCTCCCACCGTTTCCAACTGGGCTACCAGACGGGCCGCGGTGCGGGCCGAGTACAGATCCGTGTTGTAGGTCAAAACGCCGGTCAGGCCGATTTCTTCCTCCGTGGAGGGGCCTGGATCGGTTGGGTCTTCTTCAAGCACAAGAGAAATATCGAATAGCGTCAAGCCCCGATCCGTGGACCAGGGGGTCAGGCGTAATCCAAAAAGATCCAAATCTTCCATGGGATCGTTGTGGAAGGCAAACATCGCTTGAAAAACGGGGTTCACGCTCGGGTGCCGCTCGGGGTTGAGCGCCTCGACCAACTTATCAAAGGGGAGGTCCTGATGGGTGAACGCGGCCAAAATAAAACTTTGCGCCCTTCGCACAAGGTCGCGCGGGCTGGGCCTTCCCGCGAGATCGGAACGCAGCACCAGGGTGTTCACGAAAAAGCCGATCAATCCCTCTGTATCCGTTTGGTTGCGGCCCGCGATGGGAGAACCCATCAAAATATCTTCCTGTCCCGAATAGAGCGAAAGCGTGGCGGCAAAGGCCGCCTGCAATGTCATGAAGAGCGTGGCGCCTTCCCGTTGGCTGAACGACTTGACCCGTTCGGTCAGGTTTTTGTTGAGCCGGATCAGCCGGGCCTTGCCGCGCGAGGTCGCCGGGTTGGGACGCGGTTTGTCCGTGGGTAGGATCGGGAGCTGGCCGGAAAGCTTTTCGCGCCAAAAAGCCAGTTGCCGCTCCAATTCCGGGCCGTCGAAACGCCGGCGCTGCCAGTAGGCAAAATCACTGAATTGAATGCGTGGGGACGGTAGGTCCGGCGCTGTCCCCTTCAGGGTCAAATCATAGATTCCGCCGAGTTCGGTCATGAACAATCCCATCGACCAGGCATCCGAAATGATATGGTGCATCGAAAGCAGCAAAATATGGTCTTCGAGCCTTGAACGAATAAAGGTATGGCGCAGCAGAGGCCCTTTCGCGAGATCGAAGGGCACGGCGTTCTCGCGCAGCGCGAGGTCCTGTATGAGGGCGGCCTTGTCCGCGTCTTTCACCCGGCTGATCTCAATGACCAACGCATCCAGGCGCTGGTCTTCCTTGCGGTCTTGATAGGGCTCGCCTCCCGGTGATGGGAATCGGGTGCATAATGCTTCCTGGCGTTTGGCCAGTAGGTTGAGACTGGCCTCGAAGGCGGCTAGATCCAGCGGACCCTCCATGCGGGTGTTCCAGCTCAGGTGATAGGCTGCATCGCCTGGCGTCAGTTGGTCGAGGATCCACAGCCGTTGCTGCGAGAAGGAGAGCGGTAGCTTTTGACCCTCCGGCGCTTTTTCGATGAGAAGCGCGGATGGCTCCGCCGCGTTTTGGGCGATGCTGAGCGCCTCCAGCAACTCCTCCTTGTAAGAGACCAGTTGAGCCCGAATTTCCGGGGTCATGGCTCCCTTTGGAGCCTGGAAACGCAATTTTCCGTCCTCGACCCGAAGCCGGATTTTCAGCTTTTCCAGTTGGTGCAGTAACTCGACAACAGACATTGTCCGCGTTGCTCCCTGGCTCGGATACCCATGGCGCTTCCCTTAAATAAAGCGCGGCTCTAGAGAATCAAACCACCTGGCCGCGCTGGGTTGGGCCTGGAGTTTGCCGTTCGAGCGGGCCATGGGTGCTCGTTTTTCCCAATGATGGCAACCTAAAATTGATGAAGTTGCGATCCATCTCATGATTGATTTTGCGTAATCAGGGTATAGCGCACATCGGCTTTCATAACACCTAATCCATCAAGCGTATTAGTCTACCGTGAGCCATGCCGCCAAGTAAATTGAATCCTCTTTGCAAGACTTCACAAAATCACCGAAATGTGAGCAAGCCGGGTTTGTGTGTTTTTCAGGTACGAACGCCTTTGTCGGACCTGGCCGCACCAATCCTTCATGCAAACCCTCCCAACCTTAGAAAAACCGCGCGCCAACTCGTAATTTCCGGCCTCCATTTTGCCTTATTTTCCAGTTTTTCCCCGTACCCGTATAAAAAAAATCCGCACCTCGGTCACGGGGCGGGGTTTACCGCCTTTCTCCGTGAGCCCGGCTCACGGACATGTGACATCTAATCGATTGTTTTCCCGCGATGGGGAACCCATGTTGAACAGATTGGGGCTCTTGTTCCCTTTATCAAAACAGGAGGAGGATGGATCATGCATGATCTAACCGGGGGTTGTCACTGCGGCCGCATTCGCTATCGCTATCGCTCTCGCTGCCACAGCTTGTGCTTTTCTCATTGCAGCTGCTCTTGCTCTCATAAAACGTTTTGCAATATCATTACGGTTAAACCATTTTTCGCCAATTTGCAGTTGTTCTTCATCATCCGCTCCAGACGAAGAAGCAGATTAATCGGATGCATCAATTCCAGATTCTTCTTTCGTAATCGTTTTGGTCACAATACCACTGTTTTCTTGCTGAAACTCTTCTAAAATTCTAAACGCTCTTTGGAAATCAATTTCACCATAGTATTCATAATTATCCACCAGATACTTCCTTAACTTTCTTTCATTAAGAATTTTTCCTCTATGCAGATAATCTGAGACAACTAACTTGATATCATTATCCGTTAAGAAATATGGTTCTTCTGCTCCGTCAGGAGTGTCATTCTTAGCGACCTTTTGTTTAAGGTCATACAACGCATACGTTTCATCTAATCGGGTTTCGTATTGATCAAAAATACTTGTTTTTCCACCCGTAATCAGTTTTTCAATTTCTGTCGTATCGACTTTTCTACCATCACGCATTTGGATCAATGCTTTAGCCACGTATGACATGAAAATTTTCTTTCGACCTGTTATAAAAAGAAAATTCATAAAGTCTTGATCAATTGTAATACGTTTGTG
>JBGTRP010000794.1:0-3692 GCA_041940685.1 Acanthopleuribacteraceae bacterium | reverse complement strand
CGAAGCCATCGTTCCTCTGCGCAAGTCCATCCTGCGCCATATCAACATGGCTGATCAAATCAAGCAGGTCATCGATTACCTCACCATCCCCCCAAAAAACGAAAAGGGCCTGCCCATATGGCCGGTCAATACCTATGTTCGCGAGGTGTATCCGCTACGCGACGGTACGGTGGTCGTGGATCTGGACGGACGCTTCCTGGGCGAGCTTTCCATTGGTTGCAGCCAGGAAGAGTTCATGGTTTACAGCCTGGTGAACAGTATCCTGGTCAACTTCGCGCCCTACGACAAGGTGCGCGTCCTGGTGGACGGCGAACCGCGGGAAACGCTGCTGGGGCATATCGATATCGAATTCCCCCTTCAACTTCAGGAAACCCTTTACAAGGTATTGCCGGAAGAAAACGAGGACGATGACATCGTGGAAGAAGACCTGGACACCGCTTCCGAGAAGGCTCCAACCGAACGCGCCTCCAAGGACAAGCCTAGGTTTTAGGCCGACGGAATTCGATAAGCTCGGATTGTTAGGAACCGGAAAAGCACTGCCGCAGCCGTTCGAACCCCTCCCGCATGGAAACCGCGGGCCGATAACCCAGGTCGCGTTTGGCCGCGTCGATGTTGAACCAGTGCGCGGTCATCAGTTGTTTCGCCACAAAGCGGGTCAAAGCCGGCTCCCGAGCGCGACCCAATAGCTTTCCGCCCCATTCCATGAGGGAGCCCGCCGCGTAGGCCAAGCCGCGGGGCGCACGCTTCCGGATGGGCGGCAGGCCCCCGGCATCGAGAATGCCGTTGATCAGGTTTTCCATGGTAATCGGTTCGTCATTGGTGATGAAATAGGTTTTCCCCCCGATCGCTGCTCCAGGCGACAGACGCGCCGCGGCCAGCAGATGGGCGTCAACCGCGTTATCGATGTAAACCGCGTCCACCAGGCGGGGCCGCCGGCCGATCAACCGCAGCTTGCCGGCGCGGGCGCGGGATAGGATGCGCGGCGCCAAATGGTTATCGCCCGGGCCCCAAATCAAATGGGGCCGCAAGGAGACCGTGGCCAAGGCATCGAAATTGGCAGCCATGACCAGTTGCTCGGCCGCGGCCTTGGTGCGCGGGTAATGGGTGAGGAAGCGGCGTGGATAAGGCGCGGATTCGTCAATTCCTTCCTGGTCGCGGCCATCAAAAACCACGCTGGGCGAGCTGGTAAACACCAGGCGCGGAACCCGAAAGTCCCTGCATGCGCGCAGCAGATTTTGCGTACCCACCACATTGGCGCGGTAATAGTCGTCATAGGGACCCCAAACGCCCGCCTTGGCCGCGGTATGGTAGACCAACTCGACGCCTTCCACGGCCCTTGAGACCACCGCGGGATCGGCAATATCTCCGCTTACCTGGGCAACACCCAGTTCTTCCAACGCGGGATAGAAATTGCGGTTGAGGACGCGAACCGATTCGCCATTCTCCACCAACTTCCGTACGATTGCGCCGCCCAAAAAGCCGCCGCCGCCGGTGACCAGAATGGTCATGTGCGCACGCTCCTTTTCTCTCGCCTCACAGGCGTCCTTCCTCGGACAGCTTGGCCAGGTGAGAGTCGATATTGGCCAGCGCCAACGGGTGCAGGCGTTTGTCCAAACCCTTGTAAATGGCGCCCAGCATACGCCGCCTGGAAAAACCCTCGCGGTAGAGGGCCAGCACCTTATCTTCCCGTTTCCGACGGTGTTTCAGCGTTTCCTTCAGCCGGTAGGCAGTGCCCAAAGCGCCGCCATGAGAGGGTAAAATTACGGCCGGATCAAGCCCGATCACCCGTTCGAGACTTTGAAAATATTTGCGCATGTTGCCTTCCGGCGCGGCGATGACCACGGTGCCGATTCCCTGGATGAGGTCACCCACCAGGAACCATTCCATGCTCTCCGGCGCGAGCGCGAGTTGGCCCTCGTCATGGCCCGGAACCGGCCAAATTTTGACGGGTTTTCCCAACCAATGGGTCAGCGTTTCGCCCCCTTCGAGGAAACGAAGGGTGATTCCCCGGAAGTACCTGTTTCCCCGCTGCTTCAGGATACGCGCGTAGCTGTCCTCGCTGAGGGCGATCGGCAGCTTCAGCTCACGCGCCAGCACATCCGCGCGTTCGTAATGATCCGCGTGATGATGGGTCAACATGACCTGGCGGATCTCGAAACGGCTCAGGGTCCGGATCAACTTGGCCAGCTCTTCATCGGAAAGCGGCGAGGGATCGATCAGACAGTCACCGATCACAAAGGCGTTGGTGCGATTTGCTGGCGGTAGGGTGTGGGAGGGCACGGGCAATTGCCACAGACCGCGCAAGGCTTCGAAACAGGGAACCTCGCGGGCCGCGTCATAAATGAAATCCACGCCGTCCAGCCGTTCTTGCCGTTCATCCTCGTTCAGTCCGAGAATAATGCGAATCGTTGGCGGAACGGCCAACAGGCGTCCGGCCTCGTGGCGTGACACGAGCGCTTCCAAACTCTGCCAACCTGAGGCAGCGGCCTCTCTTTCGTCCACCCGAAAAACCGGCTTCCGCTTCATTCGAAGCTTGATGAAATGGGTTCGAAATCGGTGGGCGTGAAATTCGGGCGTGGTGGCCAGCGCCAATTGGTGGACGCCCTCCACCTCTCCGGCGCGGATAGAGGCTTCCAAATCGAAATGGAGTTCTTCCTGTAATTCCCGGCAAAGCGCGTGGGCGAGCCGGGGTGGAAACTCGCACAACGGGCCCGTCTCAAACGGCTCCCGCTTCTCGTCAGCATCGACCTTACCGCCGGGGAAGGAATGATAGCCGGGAAAGGCTTTGAGCGAGGGTTGCCGACGCACCATGAAAAGCTCTCGATCATGGCTCAAAACGGCCGCAACCGCGTCTCGAATGGTCATGCGGGTACATCCTACCGAAAGAATGGCGGCTGTCTTCTTCAGCCCCGGAACCCGAGCGGGGCGGCATCGGACCTCTCATGGTTGGCCGAGTTCTGAGATGTCCAGCATCGCCCCGATGGAACAGCGCCCGTATCTTTTTAGCAGACGCGCCCGCATCCATAAACAGTTTTCTACGGGGGGCGCGTCTTCAGCCGATGCGCTTCCCCTTCCAAATACTCCGAATCCAGGGCGCAAATCGCTCCATATCCACCACGAAGGCGCGCAAGTCCGGATCTTTCCAGATACCGATTTCCTCACGGGCGTTGGGGTTCTTTTTGGCCTGATACCGCAATTGGTGGGTGGTGAAAGGAATTAATTTGCTTACCTCCGATAGCAGAAAAAGTCCTTTTTGCTTGAGCAGGTAATTGCCGTCCCAGTTGGGGTTGATGCGGTCTACCTTGGAGACCAGGTTGGCCCGATAGTAGTTCGCAAACACCGACATGCGCACCACCCAGTGGTTCCAGATCTTTTTCACACCCATCTTCGACCAGGAAGACCGCGACCGTCGCGATCGGTAATAGCGACAGGACCGCCAACGTCATCGTGCCCATCGATGCTCCCCCTTCAAAAGCTCTGCAGCGCGTCGGCATCGTCGACCCACACGTACGCGTCCCAGGCGCCGCCCTCCGTGCCCGCGACGTTGTTCGGGCGCATCAGGCCGCGCTCCTCCAACTTGTCGAGCAGGCGCGTGATGTCCGGCGCGCGGACCCGGAAGCCGTTGGCTTCGTCAAACACCTGTTTGCCCGCGCCGCCCGCCCCGTGGCAATCCATGCAACCGCGCGATTCGT
>JBGTRP010000793.1:0-3694 GCA_041940685.1 Acanthopleuribacteraceae bacterium | reverse complement strand
GACGCGGGAGCGAGGGCGGCCAAGAGCCCCGAGATGAGCAAGACCGAATTGGAATCCTCGCTGGTTCTGCGCGATCAGGTCGACCGCTACCTGGATCTCCATCGTTCGGTATTCCAACGGGCCTTGTGGTTGGGCAGCCCAACCCACCCTACCGATGCCGCCAACGCGCTGGAAACCCTTTCTTATTTTCGGCGGCAATCCGATCAGGCCTTAGCCGCGCGCACCTTTCATCCGCAAGATCAGATCGATAGGATCTTGCTGAACCTGCTTTTGGCCGATCTAGAGGATCGGCTGAAGCAAAGTCTCGAAGACGAGAAAGAGCTTTCCAAAATTTTCCCCGCCGCGGAGGCCCGCCCGCGCTTGCCCGACCTGACCGGACTCATTAAAACCGAAGATTTTGAAGTCGGCAAAAAAACCCTCGAATGGATTCGCGCGGGTACGCCGGCGCCCTGGACGCCCCTCCCCGAAACGTCGCGGCTGCATATTTTTCGAGCCGCCCAGTCTCGCGCAAAAATGCTGGAAGAAGAGGTGGAGGCTTGGTATTTCCGCCTACAAGACCGGTTTCCCGATGAGGCGCCCGGTCTGGAGGACTCGGTATCCGCGGCCCGCGAGGGTTTGGCCAGCTTTGAAAAGCATTTGGAAAAGAAAGTCATTCCCGCGCTCAAAAAAACCAACGCGGTTTGGGGAAGCCCCGTGGGAGAGGATCGCTTTCGGGCTCTCCTACGCAACCGCCACATGATTTCGGAGTCGCCCGAGGAGCTGTTGGCCTTCGGACAGGACCAGTTGGCCGCGATTCACGCGGAAATCGAAAGGGTAGCGGCTAAAATCGATCCCAAGGCCAAAAACTACAAGGAGGTTTGGGAACGCCTTAAAAAGGATCACCCCGACCGGAAGGCTCTGCCCCAATTCGCCTATGACGAAATGCAGCGCTCGCTTGCCCTGCTGCTGGACAAGGATGCCGTGAGCATTCCCCCCAATGCCCGCGAAAATAAGATGCTGCTCACCGAGGAAGAAACCTATGACACCTATCCTTTAGGCGGCTATGGCGGTTTCGAATTGCGCGGCGATCAGTACATCGGCTTTTTCCTGACCAGCCCGCCCAAATCCTGGACCGAGTCGGAAGCAGCGGAAGCCCGCCTTATGGGCAACAACTACTACTGGGCGCGCGTGGTCGCGGTCCACGAAATTTACCCGGGCCATCATTTGCAATCGGTGGTCGCCGAGCTCGAGGCGCGGCCCATCCGCAAACACTATTACACCACCACCTTCGGAGAGGGCTGGGGCCTGTACAGCGAGCAGATGATGTACCGCCTCGGTTTTTTTCCCGATGACGAGACCTACCTGGCCATGTTGATGATGCGCGCCTGGCGCGCGGCCCGGATGGTGATCGATGTCAGTCTGCATCTGGAAAAAATGAGCTTCGAACAATCCGTAGATTTCCTCATTCAGAACGTGGACATGAACCGGGAAAACGCCACCGCCGAGGTGCGCCGCTATTTGGGCAATCCCACCCGGCCGCTGAGTTACCTTTACGGGTACCTTCAAATCGAAAAACTGCGTGAGGATTACCGCGCAGCGCGGGGCGCCGCCTTCACGGATAAAGATTTCCACGACCGCCTGCTCTCCTATGGCGCCATTCCCATCCCACTCATCCGAGCGGGCATGCTGGGAACGCCCGTACCGGACATCAAGGGTTTTTGACCGATTTTTCCGGAACCGGCAAGGCCCTCCTCAGGCCACGGAGCGGGGCATCGGAAAAACAAGGATTTGCTTGTTTGACATCACTTCCCCTATTTGTTAGAAAAGGGGATTCCAGTATTTTCGCCGATCCAGACAATAATCTAAATTTTCCTCAAACCCATTTCGCAAATCCAATCCCACGGCCAAACCATGACCCCAAAGCCCCTCCACGCGCTCGACCCGTTCCTTCACCCCATCGAGGATCTGCTGCATGCCGATTCGGATTACCCCGCCAGGCTCTACCGGTTTTTAGCCCAGGCGGTGGAATCGCCCTTCGCGCTCTCCATTAACGGTTGTTGGGGGGGCGGAAAAACCACCTTGATGCTGGATTTGCAGCGCCGTTTCAAGGAGAACGGTTATCCGGTGCTGTGGTTCAATCCCTGGGAATACGAGCCGGTAGACGACATCGTGCTCTGCTTCCTGACCCGCCTGCAACTGCTGGCCAAAAACAAGCTGGGCGACGCCGCCAAGGAACTGGGCATTTTCAGCTTGACTTTGCTGACCAGCGGGTTGGACCTCGCGGCTCAGATGCTCACCAGGCGGGCGCTGTCCTTCAAAAACGTGGCGGAAATTCAGGAGAAGGTGCGGCAGTCCATGGAAGGCCGCTATGAGCGGGATGACCCAATTGAGGTCCTGAAAAAGGATTTTGCCCACTTCACCAGGGTGTTGGGCGAAAAGCACGCCAACCTGCCGCTTATCGTGTTTCTCGACGATTTGGACCGCTGCCTGCCGGAAAAGGCGCTCGATCTCCTGGAAGCGCTCAAGAACCTGTTCGTGGTGCCGGGCGCCTCCGTCCTTTTCATCAGCGGTATCGATTCCCATGTGGCCAAGCAGTTCATCGTCAAACGCTATGAGGGGATGGACCCGAGCTTTGCCTACAACTATTTCAAAAAGATTTTCAACTTTACCGTAGAACTGCCGCCCATGACGCCCGCGCGGCTCCATCCACTGGGTCGGCATCGACTGAAAAGGCTGTGGCGAGACTTACCCGAGGCCGAACTGGAAAAGCTGCGGCAAACGATTGAAAAAACCCTGTCGAGAACCTCGATCAAGAGCATTCGGCAGTATCACAATATCTTGAACAGCGCCTTTTTCCTCTACGCCATGGAGCCCGATTGGTTTCTCCGGAAGCAAAGCCTGATTTTGACCTTACTGGCCCTCAAGGAAACCGCTCCTTATTTTTACGAGAGTTGCCGGACGTTCGCCCGCCTTGAGCCCTTCAAGAATATGGGCGCATTAACAGCCGTGGATATCCATCCCGAGCCCCTTTCCAATACCGCGTCCAACCTGCTTGAAAACTTGGCCACGGTTTTTTCCGACTGTTCGGTGGATCTATTTCTTAGGGTGTGAGCGGGAGTGCCAGTCATGAAAGAGACTCGGGAGGAGCTTAACCTTATCCATCCGCTCCTGGTCATCGAAACCAGGCCGGGCCAGAAGGCCCGTGAAATCGCCATTTGCCCGGAAATCACGGAGGACCGGGGCTACGCCCGCGCGGTCTGTGCCGAACACGGCTCCCTCAAGGATTTCTACGAAATCATTCAGACTCTGATCGACAAGGAGCGGGTCGACTCTCATGGCTCCTTCAAGTTGACCCTGATCCGCGACCCCGACGGCTTTCTTTTCGATTCTCTGGACGAACTGCTCGACCGGTTGGAAGAACTCAACAGCTACCAGCGCATCGTCATATGCTGCCCGCTGAAATTTCTACAATGCGCCAAGCCGGGAAAGGAAAACCGGGATCTTACCAAAATCATATACAGCCCGCGACAATTGGCCGGACACTCTTCCTTAAAGACCTTGAGAGAATTCTACGCCGACCACACGGGGGATTGGGCCCGTCAGCGCAAGAACATCCATATCTATTGCAGCCTGCGCGGCGCCGCCCACCTTTGGTTCGACCATATTAAGAACACTTACCTGATCAATCTTACCCGCACAACCAGAGAACGGCTGC
>JBGTRP010000792.1:0-3698 GCA_041940685.1 Acanthopleuribacteraceae bacterium | reverse complement strand
AAGATGTGGGACGAGGGGCGTTCGGGTTCAATCGGGAAAAAACGAGAGGAATTTCATGAGCACCATCGAAGACATCATCGGCCGTCAAATCCTGGATTCCAGGGGCAATCCCACGATTGAGGTAGACGTTCACCTCTCCTCGGGCGCATTAGGCCGGGCCGCGGTTCCCTCCGGCGCCTCGACGGGTGAAAGGGAAGCCCTGGAAATGCGTGACGGCGACAAGACCCGCTACCTTGGGAAATCGGTGATGAAAGCGGTTAAAAACATCAATGAAACCATCGCGGTCCACCTCATCGGTCAGGATGTGCGTGATCAGGCGGGCATCGACCGAAGCCTGTTGGAGTTGGACGGCACGGAGAACAAGAGCAAGCTGGGCGCCAACGCCATGCTGGGCGTTTCGCTGGCCTGCGCCAAGGCGGCCGCTCAATGGGTGGAGTTGCCGCTGTATCGCTATGTGGGCGGGACCGCCGCGCATGTGCTTCCGGTGCCCATGATGAACATCCTGAACGGCGGCGCTCACGCGGATAACAACGTGGATATTCAGGAATTCATGATCATGCCGGTCGGCGCTTCCGAATTCAGCGAGGGTCTGCGCATGGGGGTGGAGGTCTTTCACCAGCTCAAGAAGGTATTGTCCAAGCGCGGCCTCAATTCGAACGTGGGCGACGAGGGCGGTTTCGCGCCCGATCTGAAATCCAACGCCCAGGCGCTCGAATTGATCGTAGAAGCCATTCGCGGCGCGGGTTACGAGGAAGGCAGACATTTTGTCCTGGCCCTGGATGTGGCCTCCAGCGAATTTTACCGCGACGGTCGCTACCATTTGGAGGGTGAAAAACTATCCTTCTCCTCCGAAGAGCTTGTCGGCTATTACGAAACCCTGGTCAACGCCTATCCCATTGCCTCCATCGAGGATGGTATGGACCAAAACGATTGGGGCGGCTGGCAACAGCTCACCCGGAAGCTGGGTAAGCGGGTGCAGTTGGTGGGCGACGATCTGTTCGTCACCAATACCCGCATTCTGGAACGGGGTATTCGCGAGGGCATCGCGAATGCGATCCTCATCAAGCTCAACCAAATTGGAACCCTCAGCGAAACCATGGAAGCCATCCAAATGGCGCAACGACACGGGTATCACTGCGTCATTTCCCATCGCAGCGGCGAAACCGAGGATACGACCATTGCCGATCTGGCCGTGGCCACCAACGCGGGGCAGATCAAAACCGGATCGGCCTGCCGCACCGATCGGATCGCCAAGTACAACCAACTGCTGAGGATCGAGGGCGAGCTCGCGGGCCAGGCCCATTACCCGGGAAGCCGCCTTTTCATCCCCTGACCGAAGTGATCGTGGCCGGATGCTTTCGCCATGAAAACCACCTATACCGAACGGTTGCGAGAGAAGAGCCGAAGACGCCGCAAGGCGCTGGTTCTCATAGGAATGCTGGCCTTCCTTTCCTTTATTGCCAGCACCCTATTCGGCGATACCGGCATTCTGGTCAACATGCGGGTGAAACAAGAATACCAAAAGCTGCGCGAGGAGCGCGAACGCTTACTCGCGGAGAACTTGCGCCTCCGCGAGGAAATCAGCGCGCTCAAGCGCAATCCTCGTAAGATCGAGGCGATCAGCCGTCGGGAATACGGTTTTGGTCGGCCCGGCGAAATTATCTATTACTTCCCCGATGAGGAAGGCGCCGCGATCCAGAAATTCCGCATGCCCTCGAACCCGGATCGGGATGGGTCACGCTGAAGGCGGTTCCTTGGGCTCTCTAATTTTTCGAGCCCCCAGGAGTGGCCATATCCGGGCGGCTGATTTCGATTCCTATTGCGCCGGGGAGCGGGAAACGCCTAACCGGAAGCGCGGGAGCAGACCGTTTTTCCCTCCTGGTAAGAACCGCGGCGTGGAGCAAACCCGTATGAAAATGACCCCAGGTGAGGGGCTCCGGAGGACGCCTCAATGAAACGGTCTTTTTCGTGACTCGTTTCGGCGATGTTGTTATACTGGAAATAGCTTTGCTGGACCGCGATGGGCCCGCCCTTTTCCGATACCTCGCAAGAGATGGTTTGCATGTCTGATTCCTTAAAAGATATCACCCTGGTGGAAATTCGTTTTAACAGCAGCCTGGCGATTTTGGATCTGATACAACCCATTACCAACAAAGTTTGCGATCAATTGGGGTTCGACGAGGATACCCAGTACTGGATCTGGTTGGCCACCCAGGAAGCCCTGAACAACGCCATCAAACACGGCAATAAAATGGATGACAAGAAAAAGGTGCAGTTCGCCATTCAGGTGGAACGCCAGGAATTTCGCATCGTGGTCAAGGACGAGGGCCAGGGCTTTGACATGTCCAAGGTGCCCGACCCCACCAACCCGGAGAACCTGCTCAAAACCAGCGGGCGTGGGATTTTTTACATGAAGAGTTTCATGGATCAGGTGGAGTACAATACCGAAAACGGCACCACGGTTACCATGACCAAACAATACAAAAAGAAAGCGGATGCGCATGAAGATATACCAAAGGAACGTTAAAGACATCGTGATCCTGGACCTAGAGGGTCAGATCACCATCGGCGAGGGCGATGTCATGATGCGGGAAGCCATTCTGGGGCTCATCAAGATGGGCCACGAAAAGCTGCTCCTCAATATGGCGCGCGTCACCTACATGGACAGCTCCGGAATCGGCGAGTTGCTGAGCTGCCTCACCAAGGTCCAGGAGCTTAACGGCAAGTTCAAGTTGCTCAATATCAGCACCAAAATTAAGAACCTGCTCCATATCGCACAAATCCTCGCGGTTTTCGAGTACTTCAATGACGAGGAAACGGCGATCGCCTCCTTTCAATGAGCGAGCGCTTCCATTATTTTTCCCATATCGAGCATCTACCCGGCGGCAGCCTTATCTTGAAGGATCCGTTCCAGGTCCCCGCCGACGAGGGCTCCATTTGCCGTTACGGTCCGCGATTGCATGGCGAGCAAACCCTGGATCCGGACCCTCGGTTCCAGGGCGTGGCCGCCTACCATAGGCTCCTGCCCCTGGAGCGGGAGCAATTGCCGGAAGCGGAACCGATTTTGAAAATCAGGCCTTGGCCCCATCCCCTGGCCAGTCACCTCCACGGTCTCTCGCGGGTCCGGGGCGCGAGGCACTCGGACGCGCTGCGCGACGCGTGGCACGACGCGTGCACTCGCCTCTCGGGTTCGCCCTGCACCGACGCGTGTGGGCCTTCCTCCTTCCGGAGTGCTTACGACTATGCATGAACAACCATGGATTCGATTTTCGACGGTCGCGCCGCTCGCCGCGCTCGCTGCCTTCCTCGCGCTGCCGACGATCGCGAGCGCCGGCATCCCCGAATGCAACGGGATCCGGATCGGCGACGTCTCGACCTGCGAGGTGCGCGGTGACCTCTCGTGTCAGGCCGGCTGCGAAAGCCTCGGCTTCAACAAGGTGTGTGCGACGGAGCTTCACGAGGTGTGTCGCGAGTCATGCACCGTCGAGCCCGACCCGGGATGCAACGATCCGTGCACGGAGGCGTGCTTCGAGCGCTGCGATCTCGGGGAGGACGTCGACTGCACCGAGGACTGCTTCGACGACTGCGCCGGGTCCTGTAACTCCGCGTGCGCCGGGGCCGACGACATGGACCAGTGCCGCGCCTCCTGCGAGGCGACGTGCGACGGCGAGTGCGAGGCCCAGTGCGGTTCGCTCGTC
>JBGTRP010000791.1:0-3702 GCA_041940685.1 Acanthopleuribacteraceae bacterium | reverse complement strand
CTGTGCCCGAGGTTCCCGATTTGGGAACGTTCAGGCCTCCTGTTCCAATCTCTCGAATTCACGGTTCAGATTGAAGTCTTTGGAGGTTGTAATAGTTTCTACATTTTTAAGTCGTTTTTCGAAATGGGTCAATTGTTGATCGAATTGGTCTACCTGTTTGCTCAGGTTTTCCAGTCGCTCCAGAACCTCTTTGCCGGACTTGTTCTTAAAGATACTCTTGAGAACTTCGCCCAGTACGGCAACGGTCACGATAAGAAAGACCATGGTAAAAACGTTCATATCCACCTCTTTCCCAAACACGGGTCTTTCCTTATTCTAGCAGGCGACCGTCCGCTTTCCTCCAAATTATCGAAACCCTGAATGGAACCGAGCCTCCAAAGGCTTTTCCCGCCCAATCATGGGCCCTCCCATTTGTCTTGCCATTTTGAACGAGGCCAGTTCCTCGGAATTATGGTTTTGGGTCCCGCGGAAACAGGTAAGTGGGAATTTATTTGTTTGCACCAAAAACGGGCCCTTGGCTGGTGTTCGTCCCGGGGTACGGACAATAAAACCGAGGGGAACTCAGGTTTTTTGCAACCCTTGGGTCCAGGATGTTCACTAACTCTTTGTGGTAGCCAAAAATTGCCCTCCTCCTCAATCTATTTTCTGGAGTGATTCATGTTGCCTCTCGCCAAATGGCCCCCTCTTTGCCTTCTTTTTGTTCTGGTTTCCTCGATTCTCGTTCATGGGAATTCCCAAATTGCCCTCGGCGTGCCCAACCAATTTACCATTCGGTTGCGGGTCGAGGCCGCCTCGCTGGGTGAAGAAGCGATAAGAGCTTCAATCGCCGGAAGCCTAAAAAACTACCTGCAAAGGTTGGAGATCAGCCCGGCCCCCTTTCTCTGGTATTTCGGCTTGGAGACGCATCCGGAACGGAAATGGGGAAGCATTCCCGATGAAATGCTGGTGCCTCATGTGGAAGCCCTTTATCCCCACTATTCAGGAGGTAGCGCGCCCGGGGAAACCAGGGATTTTGCGTTTCATAAACATGCCTATAAAAAAGTGGGCCGAGCCATGGACCCAAGGGGCGTGGTCTACCCTGATCCCGAAGAATTGGTGCTGAGAGCCCGTCTCGGCCGAAGCTACCGCATCCGCATCGCGGCTGTTATCGAGGGGCAGCATGTGCTGGATGCATTTTGGCCGGAACCGCGTAGAACCCTGGGTTCCGGCCCCATCGTGGAAATGATCCAACCCGATGTGCTGGTGAGACTCGCCTCCTTCCACCCCCCGGAAGAGTTTGGAGAGCGGCCCTACAATTGGACTCACGATGTCTTGGGCATCCCCCGAGCCTGGGACTTTCTGGAGGCCAATCAAACCAAACCCCGGGGTCCCATCATCGCGATCCTTGATTCGGGCGCGGATTGCCGCAACGATGATCTTCGATCCACCAAATTCTGGAAGAACCGCGAGGAGAGTTATGTCCGCAACGGCCGTGATTCCGATGGCAATGGTTACCCGGACGACCGCCGGGGCTGGGATTGGACTCGGGACTGTCCACTCAGTCTGAAGGACGATGATACGGGTCATGGAACCCACTGTCTGGGCATTATTGCCGCGAAACCCAAGGCAGGTAGTGAGTACAGAGGCGGGATTTGTCCCTACGCGGTGATCATGCCGCTCAAGGTTTTTTCCGATGGTGGCGCGGCGCCCGTTTCCAAGATCGGCCAGGCGGTGGACTATGCGCAATTGAATGGCGCAAAAATCATCTCTATGAGTTTCTCGACCACGCAAGACGATGAAACCTTTCACTACGCCCTTTCCCTCGCGGAGAGGAAAGCCTTGCTGGTCGCCTCGGCCGGGAACGAGGGCGTGCCCAGGGAACAGGTGCCTTTATACCCGGCATCCTATCCCTGTGTCATGGGCGTGGAGGCGATGGCCTGCGATGGCGCGCGCGCCAATTTCTCCAACACCGGATACGAAATCCATATGCCGGGTAAGGCCGTCTACAGCACGCTCCCCGGCAATGTCAGGCGCTTTTGGTCGGGCACATCCATGGCCGCGCCGGCGGCGGCTGCCATCGGCGGCCTGATCCTCACCCTGCGGCCGGATTTGGGGCCTGGGGAGGTGAGGCATTTTCTGGAACGGGGAATGGCGGAGGTCGATCTTACGGGTGTCGGGTCCGCGGCGGCGGGGAACGGGTTCATGAACGTCAAAGCTGTGTTAGAAATGGTGAAAAACTACAACCGGTCGACCGAGACGCCGTGGAGGGAGCCTGATTGCGGGTTTGTTTCGCTCCAGCCGCGCACCCCCCTCAATTTGGTGCAATCCGTCGAGATTGATTCTTTAGATCCCAGCCGGCCCTTGACTTTCCAGATAAAGATTGTGTTTAGCCCAGGAATTTTGGACTCCGATACCATCCCCTTGGTCACCATGGGCCCGGAGCCGCCCTTTCAGGATTATGTCGTGACGAACAAGACCTGGGATGGGGAACTTTACGTAGGCACAATCGAGGCCGGATACTGGATGAGCCAGGGCGCCCAGGTCTTCCGCATCGATAATTTGAGAGGCCAAGACGGAAGCAAAATCCCGACCCAGTTGAGCTTTAGCAGCGAGTTCGATTCGGATACGGGGCCCAGCGGACTGAACGCCGAGTCCGGAGGTCCGAAGCCTGATTCATTTATCCCCGGCGAGGACCCCTTTTGTTGTCGGGATCGGGTGCCCAAGAATTCCTTCAACCCCGTCATTGGCTATCGGATTTCCTTTTCCAAGCACAGGGAGGGTCCCTACTATTTTTGGAAGCAAATGCATTTTCCCATGGGAGAGAGGTCGAAGGTGGAAGTGCCCTCTTTTCTACGGGAGGGAACCGTGCGGGGCAGAAGCCTTTACCTGAAGATCACCCCCCTGTTGCGCAATCTGTCAGGGGTCCAATTCAGGCCGGTTCGGCTTACCTACCAGCCAAAACATCAACTCTTGGCGTGGTTTTTCATGTGGAAGCTGCGCCACATGGGCCGCTGAGCGGGGCATGGCCATGTTTGGAAAAAGCCTCGCCGTCAATATCAGCCTCGCCACCCTCCTAGCGTCCCTGGCCGCCTTGCTCCTCGCCGGCTACTGCCTGGGATGGTACGGGAGGAAATCCCCACACTGGAAAACCGCCTCCTTGGGCATCGTGGTGGAGCATGTGGCGCCTCGGGGATCGGGTGAACATGCCGGGCTCCAACCGGAGGATCTGCTGATCTCTTGGACGCGTCCAGGCGTGCCGCACCAAAAGGAATCCGCGGCGGGTACGTTCCAATCGCCGCTGGATTGGTACCGCCTGGAAGTGGAACAGGCGCCCTATGGTCCGATCACGCTGTATGTCAAACGCGCCAACGAGATGCGCTACCTGACGATTGACGACCAGAGGTGGAAGATCCGGGTGCATGGTCTTTTGCCGGTGAAGGCCATGCGCGCTTATATTCGCGCCAGGAAACATGTAAAAGCGGGAAATTTGGCAAGAGGCAGGCACGACCTGGAGGTCCTGGCGGAGCGCTTAAATCAGCGGCTCCGTCCTCGGGACGCCGCCTGGGTGTTGACCAACCTGGCGCTTTACCAGGAAAGCGCCGGGGAATTTGAGGCGGCCGCGGATAGCTTCCGAGAGGCCTTCCGCTTCATGGAGAAAACCGATAGCGGGCCACTACCCTGGCTTTTGATTCGAGCGGGGATTGCGCTTAACAAGGAGGGCCA
>JBGTRP010000790.1:0-3703 GCA_041940685.1 Acanthopleuribacteraceae bacterium | reverse complement strand
CGGACAGCTTTCCACCAGGCTTTCCCCATGTGGTTCCCCTCCGATCCCGCCTCACCCCCCCGACTTTCACCAGGTGATTGCGCGAAATGCCGTAGTACCCGGATATCTCCTTTACGCTGCTCGTCTGCCCCGGTCGGGCCGCGAGGTAAAGGCGATCCAGGTTCCATCCTCGGCGATTTGGGCATCCTGGATGGAGCGGAACTTCATAATGTCTTGCACGGTCAGCGGTTTGTCCCCGCCCCATGCCAAGCAAGCTCCTAGCGCAAAAAAAAGGCAAAAAATCCAAGGCTGTTTCATGCTTCCCCCGGAGAAAATAAATGGAATTCCAAATAAAATAACACGGCTCATCCATTCAGGGGAGCCATGATCGGATCGCGGCGCCTCTCCCCCGTGGCCAGAACCTTGGCGGGGCGCCCTTGGACGTGGTGCATGGAGAGGCGTTGCCGCCGGCATTTCCCGCGCCCGGGGAGCCCTGGAAGACGTCCTCGTTTTTTGCATTGTCGAGACAAAACCACCAAATTGAACCATGTACGCCTCAACCCAATACCCGGCAGAACGAGAAAAATTTCCTCTGAAAGTGAGGGGAGCGAAGCACTCGATTCGTTATGACCTGGGACGGGCGCAATTCCCGCAAAGCCGAATCGTGAAGGAGCGGAAGTCATGAAGTTCAAGCCATTACAAAAAAATTTGCATTCCAAAACCACCCCAAAAACCCATTCCCAGGCCACGAATGCAATGGTCCGGGTGCGGGAAGCCCGCCATCACCGTGGAAGCATGGTCTTTTTCCTGCTGTTACTCACCCTTTTCTCCAAGGCTTACGCGCAAAGGTTCTCCTATGAGATCGGTCTGTGGCTGGAGGAGGACGGCGCCTTCGAACTGGTAAAGGATCAATCCTGGGAAGATTTTTCAGCCCAAAAACAGACACTTAATCGCCAAGGGCTTCACTTGGTCGATTTGGAGACCTATCTATCGGAAAGCGGCCTCCTGTACAGCGGTGTTTTCCGGGCCGGAACGGGCGCCAATCCCGTGTTGCTCCAAGCGACATGGTCTCGCTTTGATGACCATTGGAGGCGCCGAGGAATTCAGGGCATGCACCTGGTGGACTTGGTCGTTACCAGAAAATTTTCGAGGCCGCGCTTTTCGGGAGTCTGGGCTTCCGGAGTGAAAACACAGGCTATCGAGCGGGAAATGAGCCTTAGGGACCTTATCAAACGGCAATCCGCCATGGCGAAACGAGGCATGCATATCGTGGACTTGGAGACCTATCGCAAGGCTGGCAAACAACGGTTCGTGGCCATTTTTGAGAAGAGCAAGCATCCCGCGGAAATCCACGTCGGTTTGCCGTGGAACTCTTTCCATGAAAAGTACCATGCGTTGGGAAACCAGGGGAAACGGCTGATCGACCTGGAAGCTTATATAGTAAACGGGGCCACCCGCTACCTCGGCGTGTGGAGACCCGGCTGCGAGGAGGACTACCTCTTCTTCGGGCCCTTCCTCAACGCGGATGTGGCGGAAGATGCGGGCCTGCCTTCCGTTCGACCGATCGACCTGGAATATGTCATCGAAAATGGCAATACCGAATCCGTTCACCCTCATTTCTATGCCCGGGGAAATCAAGCGCGTAAAGATCCATGCAACCGAGGCGATCTGGTTCTGGTGGCTCGCAAGAACCAGGCGAGCCTTGCCCGAGCAAAGGGTGGGGTTCCCATAAACACGGGCGCTTCGGATACCCTCGTCCAGGATCAGGGGGATGGCGTCGGTAGCGGCAGAGCGCCCATTCATGAGGGTGGTTCCGTGGGACCGGGGAACTAGCCGCCTTGACGGTCAGAAGCTTTCATTTTGTTTCAAGTTTTTCAAACGCCAAGGCTACCGTTGCAAGTGTCAAGACCCAAGCCGCAAGCGGGGGCAAAGTAAACCCAACTTGTGGCTTGAAGCCTGGAGCTTGTTGCGTGGGGCCGGGCAACCGGAAACTAAAAGGCTTGATGGGTTGGGCGCCCCCGGCTGGGGCGTGGCCCCGCTAGGCAAAAGGGGTCCGAACCTTGGAGCACGGACTCGCCCTTCCTCCGTGAGCTCTTTGAGGTAACATGCTATTCTGGGCCCGAGGGAGCCATCGAGCCGTTGCGGGCTAAGATGCTTCTTCGGGCGTTTTACAACATCTCCCCACCTGCAAGGGAGACCGGGGGTTGGGCATGGTCCACTGGATTTGGCTCCTGTCTTTGAGTTCGTTTTCAAACCTTTCGTTTGGAAACGAACCCTTCGCCGAATGCCTTGCCTCTTTCTCGGATCAAGGCGAAACCTGGCAAGCCTCGGATTGCTTTTACAAGGTCGCGCGGAAACAGGGTCTTTGGCAGGAGGCCGCCCAGGAATTGGAAACCCTGTACGCGCGCAACCCGGAAAACCCCTGGCTACCCTTGTACCTGGGTCGAATCGCCCTCGATTCTCAGGGTCCAGGGGCCGTGGCCTGGTTCGAAACCGCGATTGAGGCGTTCCAAGCGCGCGGGGAGGCGGAGGGCGAAACCTGGTCGCGCCTCAATTTGTACAAATGCCTGATGGGCCAACAAAAGGTGGCGCTCGCCGGCAAGCAACTGGAAATGGCAAACGAGACGCTCCAAGCATCGCAAAACGCATCCCTCAAGGCTCATGTAGGCATCACCGGCGCCCGTCATATGTTGGAGAACGCCGGGGACTTGGAGCGGGCGCAACGGCTTCTCAGCCAGGTCCGAGAGGATGCGGATCTCAGCTACACCTCCAAACGCGACTGGCATCTGACCATGGGCAACATCCAGTTCGAGTTGAGCCGCTTCGACAGCGCCGCGCTCCACTACAGCGCCATTCTCGCTCCCGCCAGGGAAAACGGCGACCCCTGGGTGGAAGCCACGGTGCTGTATAACCGGATCGCCTGCGAAATTTCGAGCGACACCCTCGATGCGAGCGCGTCCCAAAACCTCATCCCCAGGGTCCGAGCCGCGTTGGCGCTCTCCGCCGAAACCGGTAACCGCATCCCGGAAGCGGGTTGCCACCGCATTTTGGGAAAACTGTTGCGCGGCGCCGAGGCGCGCGAGCATTTGGAGCAGAGTCTGGCCATCGCCCGAGAAAGGGGCGATCCCTTTCTCATTAGCGAAAGCCTGATGGCCCTGGCCATGCACGTTGCCGAGGAAGATCCGCAACAGGCCCGGGCCTGGACTGAAGAAGCATTTCAATTGGCGGCTGAAATCGATGGTTTGTGGCCCACACTCTACGCGGAAGATGATCGCACCCGGGTAAATTGGAAAATTTCATCCAAGGAGGAGGCCCGCGCGGATGCGCTTTCCGCCCTGGACCTCATCGAGAAAATCCGCAAACCCCAAACCGCGGAGTCAGGACGCGTGGCGCTTTTTTCACGCTGGTCCAAACCCTACTACTTGCTCTCCGGCTACCTGTTACGGGACGCGCAAGCCGGACTTTCGGAAGATTTCGAGATGGCCTTTGCCGTCATGGAGCGCCTGCGGGCGCGCGTCCTCCTGGAAACGCTGGAACGGTCCGGCGCCGCGACCGCGAATGCGCTGGACCCGGCTCTGATCCAGCGGCGCGAACGCGTGCGCGCCGGTCTGGTGGCCGCCCATGCCCTCGACGATCAGCATCATGGGCACGACGGCAAGGTCCTGCGCGATCAGAATGCCGATCGCCAGTTTGCCAACCTGGCTGCGCAGCTCGCCGAGCAGGT
>JBGTRP010000789.1:0-3707 GCA_041940685.1 Acanthopleuribacteraceae bacterium | reverse complement strand
ATGTAAGTGGGCAACGCCTCACCCAGACGCCGCTTGACCTCCTCCTGGCGCGGCGCCTTTTCTCCCGAATAGTAACCCAGGAGGAATTTGCCTCGACCATCGATTTCTTTTGCCAAGACAAGGGCTTGCTCTACGCCGGGGACCTCCCGGAGCCGCGCCTCCACCTCTCCGCATTCAATCCGGTAGCCTCTTATTTTTACCTGACGGTCTAAACGTCCCAAATACTCGAGCACCCCATCCTTACGCCAGAATCCCCGATCTCCGCTCCGGTAGAGCCTTTCGCCCACGCCGAATGGATGGGGAACGAAACGGACCGCGGTCCGGTCCGGGCGGTCCAGGTAACCGCGGGCAAGACCTTCGCCGGCCAGGCAAATTTCACCCGAAAGGCCAGGCGGCATCAACATCAACTCGGGGCTCAGCACGTAAATTCGAGAGTGGGCCATGGGGCGGCCGAGCGGCGCCGTTCCCCTCCCCCGCCAACGATGGTCCATCTCGAACAGGCTCACCTCCACGCAAGCCTCGGTGGGTCCGTAACTGTTGGTGATCGCCGCTCCCCGCTTCCCGACTCTTTGATAGAAACGCTGGATCAGGTCGGCCGGCACCGGTTCCGAGCCGACGACCAAATGCCGCATGGCCGCGCCAAGCTCGGAGTCGAAACCCGCGACAAGCCAAGACTCCAGCATGCCAGGAGTCAAATCCGCGAGGTTCGCATGCCTTTTCCGAAGATAACGGGGCAACCAGTGGCCGTCTTGTTTGATCCGGTTCGATACCGGTAAAAGCGTGTGGCCATGAAGACCGCAGCCAAAAATTTGCTGCACCGAGGCGTCGAAAAACAGGGGCGCCAGCAAGGCCTCCCTCAATGGTGGGATGTGACGGTCGTAGAGCGCGGGGCCAAGGCTCTCGACCAGTCTCGTGATCGCGGCTTTCGCGATCATCACGCCCTTGGGAACCCCGGTCGAACCCGAGGTATAAATCACATAGGCCAGTCCTCGCCCGTCCTCGCCCGCGTATCGGGGAGCGCCCCGCTCGTTTTCCCATTCGTTCGGCAGGAT
This sequence comes from Acanthopleuribacteraceae bacterium, assembly GCA_041940685.1. GTDB lineage: Bacteria > Acidobacteriota > Holophagae > Acanthopleuribacterales > Acanthopleuribacteraceae > JBGTRP01. The sequence goes on along the minus strand of JBGTRP010000789.1, from coordinate 2,655 downwards.
TCCCCTTACCTTTCCGGACGCCATGGCCATGGACCCGGGTTCCTCGTCAACCAGGCAGCATACGCATCCCGCGTCCCTCAGCATGAAGGCAATCCGTTTGGACGGTAAGCTCGGGTCCAGGGGCAGGTAAGCCCCTCCCGCCTTCAAAATTCCCCACAGGGCGATCAAGGCCCGTGGCCGAGGCTTCATCAGGATGGCCACGATCGACTCCGGACCCACGCCATGGCGATCTTGAAGCACCCGGGCCAGGCCATCCGAGGCCAGGTCCATTTGCGCGTATGTAAAATGCCGCGCATCCGATTCCATGGCGATTCGGTCGGGAAAGCGCCGAACCATGGCCCTCCAGCCTGGTATCGGGCCGGGGGCGGGATGCGGACAGGCCGTCGCCCGCGCGGGCGGCAGATTGAATTCCGCCAGCAATCGCCGCTTCTGCTTGGGATCGACCATTTCCAAGTTGGCGAGTGGTTTCTCCGGCTCCCGAACAATTTCCTTGAAAAGATGTTTGAAGTGGCGCGCCAATTGTTGCACATCCGCTCTTTTGAACAGGCTTCGCTTGTACTCGATTGCCGCGGTGATGGGGGTTTCCCCATCATGGAAGTGAAAACTCAAATCATAGTAGCTGTCCCGCAGCGGCAGGCCGACCGCTTGCCAGGCCAAATCGGGACCCAAACCCGGCGACGCGACCTTGCTTTCCCGGTGGGGCACCACCATTACATTGAAGGGCGCCGCATATCCCCGGTCTCGCGATAACTGAAGGTCGGCGACGAGCCGGTCGAAGGGATATTCCTGATGATCCAGAGCCTCCCTCAGGGTTTCCTTGACTCGCGCCGCCACCTCCAAAAAGCTCATGGTCGGCAAGACCCGATCCCGCAAGGCCAGTGTATTGACAAAACAACCTGCCTGATCCTCCATCATCGGGTGGGTCCTCCCGGAAACCGGGCTGCCCACCACGATATCCTCCTGGCCCGAGCATCGATAAAGGAACAGTTTCAAGCCGGCCAAGAGTAGAGAGAACATGGTCGTTGCATTCGAAGCCGCGAGATTTCTCAGGAAGGTAAGCGCGGCTCCCTCGATTTGAAACTTGAACAGGGCACCCAAGGTGGACGCCTTCCCTCCCCCGCGCTGGCCTCTTCCAAAATCCAATTGCTCAGGGCGAGGGGCAAGCTTCCGCGACCAGTACGCGCGGTGCTCCTTCATTGTATTTCCGGTAATCCGCTTCAGCCCCCAGGCCGTAAAATCCTTGTGTTGAAGCTCCAGGGGAGGCAATGCCGCCCCCGTATCGCCACACCCTACTTGGTACAGGGCCGCCAGGTCGCGCGCGAGCACCTCCAGGGTCCATCCATCGCCGATAATATGGTGAAGATTGAGCGAAAGGTAGCAGCCCCCTCCCTTTGCCAGAAACAGGCGACAGCGGAATAGGGGTCCCTGGGAGAGGTCAAAGGGAAGCGCGGCATCGTCACCCGCCAAGCGCGCCACCCAGGGCTCAGGCGTATCAACCCTTCCCAGGTCGCAGATACTCAAACAATCATGGATGGGACCGAGGATTTCCTGCATCGGTTGACCCTGTACCAACACAAAACGAGTACGCAGGACCTCGTGCCGATCCACCAAGCTTCTCAAGGCTCGGTCAAGGATGGCGATCCGAGGCCGGCCCCGCATCCGCAATAACAGTGGGATATTGAAGGCGCCGGGCCGCGATGCCGCTTGGTGAAGGAACCACCAGCGTTTTTGAGCGTGGGAACAGTGATGAAAGCTTGCTTCACGCGCTTTTTCAATGAAAGGAGCTCGCCCTTTTCCTCTTTCAGAGATACGGGCGGCAAGCGCGGCAATGCTGTGGGCATGGTAAAGGTCCGCTGGTCGGACAGGGATCCGGAGGCGGCTTTGACACTCGAAGGCAATGCGAATTCCGGCCAGGCTGTGGCCCCCGATCTCAAAAAAGTTGTCATGGCGACCCAACTGGGAAAGCTTTAAAACATCGCGCCATATTTCGGCTAAATCCTCTTCCAAGCGGCCCCGCGGCGGGGTTGGGTCGCCGCTGCCGTGTTCCGTGACGGTTGGCGGCGCAAGCGCCCGACGGTCCAGCTTGCCGTTGGGCGTAAGTGGCAAGCGGTCCAGAATCACCCAAATATCAGGCCTCATGTAACCGGGCAATAACCGCTCCGCCTGTTGGCGTAAGTACGCCTCATTCAGGTTCTTACCGGAAACATGGGCGGCCAACCCGGTGATTCCGGTTTCCCCACGCACCGGGCTGACCACACAGGCATTGATTCGGGGCAGCCCCTCCAAGATGCGCTCAATTTCACCGCTCTCCACTCGAAAACCCCGCACCTTTAGCTGGGTGTCCACTCTTCCCAAAAACTCCAGCACGCCATCTTCACGCCGGCGCACCCAATCGCCGCTTCGGTACAGGCGCTCGCCAACGCCCCAAGGATGAGGAACCCAAAATTCTGCGGTTCGGGCCGGGCGATTCCAATAACCCCTGGCCAAACCAGATCCCGCGAGGCAGAGCTCTCCGGAAATACCCTTGGGCGCCCATCGCAGATGGCGATCCAAGACAGCCACACCCGTTCCGCTGACCGCTTCGCCGATGGGAATCGACTCCACATCCTCCGGCCTTACTCGGTAAGCGCAACTAAACGTGGCATTTTCCGTGGG
>JBGTRP010000788.1:0-3716 GCA_041940685.1 Acanthopleuribacteraceae bacterium | reverse complement strand
ACGACCAAGACCAACCAAAAAGGAATGAGATGAAGCGCGATACGGTGGTAATCGCCGGACTGCCACCAGGGCTTCAAGCCAAAACCCAACAGCAGCGTCAAATAGAGCAAGAGTCCCATGATCACGGCCATGCTGCCCAGGGCCAAGGTGCGCGTTTTCCGGCCTCGCCAACAGGCTCGCAGGAAAACGACAAAGGCGGTGAGCTGAAGCTGGGCGTTGGTAAATACGCCGGATTCGAATAGCCGCAAGCTCTTAGGGGATTGCAGGGAAAACCAGTCCCATTCCTTGAAGATCGTCAACACCAGCATCGGCAAAATGAGGATGCTCGCCACATCGTAGGCCACGGCCACCGCCTTTGCCGCCCGGAACCGCGAGGCCGCCCAGCCAAGAATCAGACCAATTCCTCCCAAAAAAATCACGGGATATGCCCAGCCTCTCGTAATCTGCAAAAAGTGATGGGCGTAAAACAGGCAGAATGCGCCGAAGGCAAGCACGCAAACCCCCAAATAGAGGGCGATTTGGTCATAGGTCAGCGCCCGGTTCTCGGGAAGCCAATCGTCGGTGGGTTTGCGGAGCTTGTGATAGGAGCGCGCGAGCCGGCGTTGCTCCTCATCGAAAATCAAACCCTCCCGCCGCCAAGCCTGGATCTCATCCAAATGCGCGCGGACCTTGCTGTTCAAGGCCCTTTCGTAATGGGAAGGTTTGGCCGCGACCGCTTCCCCTTTCAGGAAACGGCCCAAATCCTGTTCCAGCAGGCGGGCCGACGCATAGCGTTTTTTGGGGTTCGGCTCCATGCATTTGAGCACAATCGCCTGAAAGGCGGGTGGCGTGTCCGCGCGCAAATCTCTGGGGAGCGCGGGCGTGGAACTCGCGCGGGAATCCGGGTCGGTTGCATTTCTTGTTTCCGGATATGGCGGAACGCCGCAAAGCATTTCATAGATCACCGCACCCAGGGAGAACAGATCCGTGCGGGCATCGGCGCGGGCACGCTCCTGAAACAGCTCGGGAGCGGCGTAGGCGGGCGTTCCCCAACCGTGATCCGCTTCTCCGAGGAATTGGGCCAGGCCAAAATCGAGTAAAACGGGCCGCAACGAGCTGTCCACTCGAATATTGGAGGGCTTGATATCGCGGTGCAAAATTCCCCGTTCATGGGATTTACGGAGCGCGGTGGCGAGGAACAGCATCATTTCGGCGAGTTGGCGGATCTCAAGGGTCGGCGCGATCTTCGACGGATGAAAACCCTCGACAAAGGCCGTGACGATTACCGATCGTTCCTGATCGACCGCGTATACATCCACGATCGAGGGATCGCGCAGGGCCGCGAGCACACGCGCCTCCCTCAAGATCCCTTCGCTCTGTCCAGGCGTGAGGAATCGCAAAAACTTGAGCGCCACGAGACGGTTGAGTTGAAGGTCGCGGGCCTTGTACACCCGGGAAAACCGCCCGGTTCCAATCTGTTCGATCAGCGCATACCCCGCCGGCGGCCGAGGCGGTTCGGCTTTGTCCCGAGCCTCGGATGGCGTAAACATTCCCTGCATGAAATGGAAATCCGCGATCCATGCCCGCAGTTTTTCCTGGGTTCCCGGATCGTCGGGGGCTAATTCTCTCGGTTGGAGAGCGCTTCCCGTTTTTTGCCAGTGCTCGATATAGCGCGCAAGCAATTCCTCATGGGATTCAGACATCTTGCATCACCATGGTCAACTTGGCGAGCGCACGCGTGAAGCGCATGCGGCAGGCGTCCTCACTCTTGCCGAGGATTTCGCCAATCTCCTTGAAGGTCCGCTCTTCCCACTGCCGTAGGAGGAGAATTTCCTGGTAGGGCGCATCGAGCAAACCCATTCCGCGCTCCAGCCGCAACCATTGCTCATCCCGGATCAATTGGCTCAGGGCGGAGCGATGTTTCTGAACGATCTCGCCGGGTAGCTCACAAACGGGCAGGGTTTGACGCTGATCGCGGCGGGCCCGGCAGTGGTAATCGGCCAAATCGCGAATCACGTTGCTGGCAATCGTAGCCAACCAGGCAAAAAAAGAGCGCGAGGTCTCCTGTTCAAAGTCCCCGAGGTGGGCGAACGACCGCGCCAGAACCTCCTGCGCCACATCCTCGGCTTCCACGCTATTGGCCAGGCTGGGACCAAGGCGCAGGCGGATCAGGCTGAGGAGACGAGAGCCGATTCGGCTGTAAAGATCTTCGATTGCCTCGGCCTGTCCCAACTTGGCCCGCAGCAACAATTGAGTAGTTTGACTCCGTTCCACGCCAATCCAACCGCCGATGCCTTTTCGTGGGGCTTGAGATACACCGGCCTATCTTACCATCCAAGCCGGGACCCCTTTTTTAAAGATTCACCGTTCGGTTGGAGCGGGGATGCCGTCTTGTAAAGCGTTTTGGCAATCAAAACGCAAATATTGATAAGGAGCGCGAAACATGAAACAGAGATGGATATGGATCATGCTCGCGGGCCTCGCGCTCGCGGGTTGTCAGGAATACCAGCTACAACACACCCTTTTCCTGGAGCCGGGCGGCCGCGTGAGTTGGCAGATAGGGGTACGGGAATTTCTCTCGAATGAGGAACCCAGCGCGCAAGATCGCCAAACCGAGGAAAAGCGTTTGGAGGAGTTGTTGGAGGGCATGCATCCCTTTGAGGAAATCCTGTTGGAAGCGGGGGCCCTGAACACCGGCATCGTTCTCATTCGGGACCGCGCACCGTTCGAATACGTGGTTCGGGCGGAGTTTGCCGGCATCGATCCCGTGCTCGCAATCCTCTTCGAGGACTGGTCCGATTTGAATTGGGAAACCCAATGGAGCGAAAATGGATACACGCTGCATATCTGGACCGACCAGCCGGCTTCCACCCTGCCTCCGGAAGATTTTCCCATGGTGGAAATGATCATCGTGGACGGCCAACTCGAATCAGAACAACCCGCCAACCGGATCAGGTTAAGCCGACCTCAAGACTGGCAAAACCTCATCATTAAGGGGCCTTACCCATAAAAAGGCTTCATTCGATTCGGGTGATCAGGAAGGGAAATCAGACTTCCTTTTTTCCGGGCAACCCGCTAGCATGGGGTAGCATTTTGGAGGGCCGCCCACTTGAAAAAATTGCCCTCGGCCGTCATTGCCCTTGGTCTGGTCAGCTTCTTTACGGATCTGTCCAGCGAGATGATCTACCCGCTGCTACCGCTTTTCCTGACCGAGGTGCTGGGCGCCGGCGCCATCGCCCTGGGCCTGATCGAGGGGGTGGCTGAATCGGTGGCGGCCTTCCTAAAGCTGGGCTCCGGCCATTGGGCCGACCGCACGGGCAAAAGGAAGCCCTTTTTGCTGGCGGGCTACGGCCTTGCCGGGGTTGCGCGGCCCCTTATCGGCATCGCGGGCTCCTGGCCGGTGGTCCTGAGCCTGCGCTTTGTGGACCGTATCGGCAAGGGCCTGCGCGCTTCCCCGCGCGACGCGCTGATTGCCGACATCACCGAACCGGATATGCGCGGCAGGGCTTTCGGGGTGAACCGCTCGCTGGACCACGCGGGTTCGGTGGCGGGCCCGTTGGTGGCGGCAGGTTTGATGACCTGGGGCGGCTTCTCGCTTGGAAACGTGTTTCTCGCGGCTGCCGTGCCCGCGGTCGTGGTGATGGCGATCCTGGTATTCAAGGTGCCCGACAGCCGTTCGACCCCCAATCCCGCCAAGCAAGCCTTTCACTTTCGCAAAAACTGGCGCAAGCTCCCCC
>JBGTRP010000787.1:0-3724 GCA_041940685.1 Acanthopleuribacteraceae bacterium | reverse complement strand
ACTCGTGCATCCCGCTGTTGCGCTCCCGCCAGGAAAGCTCCGCGGCATAAAAGATGAGGATTAAGCTGCCGAACTGAATGATAGGCGCGCATAACTCGGGTAGCAACAGACCCGTAAACGGATAAAAAGGGATGCCGAGTTCACCGCGGCCGATCTGTTCCGTCAGGGTTACCAGGGTGAAAAAGGTCCACAACAACATCAGCGCATAAAAGGGGAAGCCCTTGGCGACCAGCCGCATCTGAACCCAAGCCTGGCTGAAATAGGCCGCGAGATGCCGGCCCATGCCTCTCCTGGCCGGGACCACCGGCCGATAGGCGATCGGCTGGGATGGCGCGGAATCTTGTTTCTGTTTTCTACCCTTCCAGCGGGCAAGGGTGCGAAAGCTGAAAAAGCGGTAGGTTATGGCAAACAGGGAAAGGGAAAAACCCACCCAAAGCATGCGGTTGAACAGGAACGGCCCCTCCAAGGACAAGAGCTGATCGTTCTTTTGAAAAACCGACCACAGCCGGGTTTGCTCGATGATGGCGACCAGGCCGTAGGGCTCCAGCAGGGACACCAGTTCCGGACGGCCCGGCGCCAACCCTCTGGAGCTCGCCATCAGCGGCGAGCCGCCCAGCATGGAGCCACCCCAATAGAGGATGTACAAAAAAACGCCGCCAATGTAGGTGGCCATGGCGCTACGGGTCAGCGCGGCGACCGTAAAAATGGTGGCGGAACCCAGCAAAATATTGGGCAGCGCGATCCAAAACAGTCCCCAAAGATAGGCGCCGGGCCGTTTCGGGCCGAAATCGGCTGGATCGGCCCAGGGCATCAGGGCGCCGAGAAAGAAGGTCAATGCAAAGGGGAGGAAGGCGAGAAAGGAAGCGCCCACCAGGCCCGCGAAGCGGCTGACCACATAGTGGAAATGGGTGATCGATGTCGTGAAGATGATGGGCTCCACACGGTGCTCGCGGTCGCGTAGAATGGCGCCGCCCGCGAACAACGCGATGGGTAGCACGGTAGCCAAGGAAATCAGGCCGAAAAAGATCGCCACATTTACGGGCGCGTTTTTCACGACCCCACCACCGCCAAAGGCGCCCTGGGCCATGACCACACCCAAGCATAAAAACACGATCGCCGTGGCGCGGAAGACAACTTGTCGACTGTGGTATTTCAACTCAAAGGCGATCAGGCGCATCAACATGCCGCGGCCTCCTCGAGATCCAACAGCACCGAAAAATAGACGTCCTCAAGGCCCGCCTCAACGGTTTCAAAACCCGCGTCCGGCTTGTCGTCCGCCAGCACATGGACCCGCGGCAATCCACCGACCAGCCGTTTGGACAACAGGGCAAACCGCGTATGCGCCGAGTGCAACTCCCTCTTGGAAAGCGTCTTGCGCCAGACGCGTCCCTGGAGTCCCGCGATCAGGTCATGCGGTTTTCCAGTCAATTCGATGCGGCCGGCCACCAGCACCGCCACGCGGGTGCAGAGATCGCGCACATCCTCCACGATATGCGTGGAAAGGATCACCACCATGTGTTCGCCCAGTTCGCTCAAGAGGTTGAGGAAGCGATTGCGCTCCTCTGGGTCCAGTCCGGCCGTGGGCTCATCCACGATCAACAGTCGCGGGCTCCCCAGTAAAGCCTGGGCGATGCCGAACCGTTGCCGCATGCCTCCCGAAAAGGTGCTGACCGCTTTTTTTCGCACCTCGTAAAGATTGGTTTGCTGCAGGAGCGCCGCCACCTGTTCCTTGCGCTCGCGTTTGTCCTGGATTCCCTTGAGCAGCGCGATATGGTCGAGCAGATCCAGCGCGGAAACCTTGGGGTACACGCCGAACTCCTGCGGCAGGTAACCCAGCTTTTCGCGTACGGCCTGGGGATGGGCCAGGATGTCCACGCCATCCAGCAGGATGCGCCCCTCGTCGGGAACCTGAAGCGCGGCGATGGTTCGCATGAGCGTGGACTTCCCCGCGCCATTGGGCCCCAAAAGCCCGAACATGCCCCTGCCGATCTCCAGGTTGACCTTCTTTAGAGCGTGAACGCCGTTTGCATAGGTTTTCGAAAGGTTGCTGATGGATAACATGACCTCTCCCCTCTTCCTTCGTTCCGCGAAAGACGCGTTTGATAAGATTGAACCGCAAATGGCGCAAAAAAGATCGCGAAAATGGATGAACGACGGCCAAAACCGCATCAACGACGCGGATTCCGCGAAACCGATGCCAAACGACTGCGAGAATGGGCCGCCCCTTTAAGGAAACCGCCATGCCGAGCCTGGAAGAACTGGAAGGTGACATTTGGGAAGAACCCAACTTGGACAGCCACCTGGTAACCACTTGCCTTCGCCTCCGCCAGAAACCGATCGAAACCTTTTCGGTCGAGGATTTGCGCATCATGATCGGCCAGGGAATCGGGTTGCCCCATTTGGTTCCGGTGGCCCTGAAGATCCTCGAGGCCGATCCCCTCGCGGAGGGCGACTATTATCCGGGCGATTTGCTGGCCGCGGCCATCAGCCAGCGGGATTCATTCCTTGTGAACCATTCGCTTTTCCTGCAACGGGTGGAAGCGGCGGCCCGCCAAGCAATCGAGCGCATAGGCCGTCGCGATCGCGCCCTGGCGAAAAGGCTTCGCCGGTTCCTCGCCGCCAGTCAGTAATTCCGATTCGTAGGAGGCGTCGATGATTTACCGCGTCAAAGAGAAGTTTTGGACCTGGGGCAAGGATTTCACCATCATGGATGCGCGGGGACAGCCGCGCTTTCTGGTGGACGGCGAACCATTTTCATGGGGCAAGAAACTCTCGTTTCAGGATATGGCGGGCAAGGAGCTCGCGTTCATCAGCCAGAAGCTCATGAGTTGGAGGCCCCGTTACCAAATTCTCAGGAACGGGGCGGTTTTTGCCGAGGTGGCGAAGGAGGCGACCTGGTTCAAAAAGCGCTTCAGGCTGGATGTCCCCGGCCCCAATGATTACCAAATCGACGGCTCCTTCTGGCGACACGAATTCGCCTTCACGGCCTCAGGCCGACAGGTCGCCACGGTCAGCAAAAAAGCATGGAGCTGGGCTCATGAATATGGCGTGGATATCCTGGAGGGCGAGGACGAGGCGGCGATCCTCTGCACCTGCATCATCATCGACCTGGTGCTGCATGATGAAAAGAATCATTGAAACGGAATTTATCGTTGAGGCTCATCTTCCAGGGCGCAAAGCAGCGGTACACGCTTGGCGCGAGGCGGCAAGGAATGAATTGAGCCGGGACGCCGACCACTAGGAGTGAAGGGCAACGGACCCTCCACGAGGTCAAGGAGAAGCTGGACATGGGCCCTAGGCCATGAAAGAATGCAGATGGCCAAGGTTCCCGCCTCGGATTCGTGGGAATCGCGCGAATATTTTTGGCCCGCGTTTTGCTCTGTTTACGCTCTCGTGCGCCCTTGGCGAAATCTTGAGACTCACTGATTCCATCGAGAAAGAAATAGGATGAAGGGAACCCTGCTCCATTTGGCATCCGCGCTGGCCCTTTGCGGCATCGCGGCGATTTCGGCAACATCCCACGCCCTCCAGGGTGAGGTTGTCTTGTGTATAGGCCAGGATGGGCATCTTGAAATCGAGACCGCCGAGGCTGGGAACTGTGTCGATTGTTTGGTCCGGGATGGCCACCAATCCAACCCATCAAGCGTTACGGGCCCGGCTTTTGCCGACCACTGCGGCGCTTGTGACGATATTCGTTTGGTCAAGTGCGAGATTCAAGCCCGGC
>JBGTRP010000786.1:0-3727 GCA_041940685.1 Acanthopleuribacteraceae bacterium | reverse complement strand
CGAGGAGTTCGAGGATGAGGCGGCCGGTCTCGCGGCCGTGATTCAGGAGGCCGAGGCGCGCGGGTTGCCCTTCATCGATGACAGCGACAGCCGCTCGGTCCGCACCATGCATCCGCTGGGGAATCTTTGGGACAACGGCGCTGGCGACCCGGTTGCCGAACTGGCGCGGGTGATCGAGGTGCGGGCCTACCTGCTGCAACATTTCAGCGCCCGCAACATGCGTCCCGAGAAGCCGCTTTCCTTATTGGAAGAAGTTTTGGTGCCGGTCTATCTCCATCACCGCTTCCAAATCCAGGCTTGCGCCAAGAGCATCGGCGGGGCGTACTTCGACTACGGCGCCAACGACGGCCAATCTCATTACCGGACAGCTCCCAAGAAAGAGCAACAAGCGGCGCTGGCGCTTTTGCTGAAGACGCTTTCGCCTAGCTTTTTGGATTTGCCCTCCCATCTGCGCGGCTTGATCCCACCCGCGGCCTCCGGCTATTCGCTCACCCGGGAGACCTTCGAACGCCGGACCGCGCCCGCCTTCGACGAGTTGAGCCTGCCGGAAACCTCGGTGCAAATGACGCTGGATGCCTTGCTCGTTCCAGAAAGGCTGAATCGTTTGTACAATCAAAAGCTCAACGATCCGGATCAATTGGGCGTGGCCGAGTTTTTGCGGCAACTGCTCGCGCTCGTGACTTCTCCGGGCGGCGATGATTTGCGCGCTCGCGCGCTGCAAAAGCAGGTCAATTACCAAATCGTCAACCGGCTCATCGCGCTCATGGGCAATGACCTGCTGCGCGAGGATGTGCGGGCCGGGATTCGGGTCGCGTTGATGGACCTGAAAAGCAGCCTGAACGCGCGGAATGAAAGCGCCGGAGAATGGGCGGGCCATTACCAATGGCTGCAAAAGCGGCTGGAGCGCGCCGAAGAGGCTGAGAATCTCTATGGTCCCAGTTCGGATCTCAAAATTCCGCCCGGAAGCCCCATCGGCCAGGAACCCTGAAACGGTTGGTCCGGGTCTGGCGTCCCTTCGGAAACTTTCCCGTTCTCCCGATGCCTTTCACCGCAAGCGGTGGGTGAAGGTTTTGGAGCGGAACTGGCGGCCATCGGGCAGGCTGACCCGAACCCACCACAACAGGGTCGCGCCGGGGGGCAGGTCAGCCAGGCGCGCCTCCTCCACGAGAAATTCGGTCTCCTCAAGGTCGCGTCCGGTCGCGATTACTTGAAACACGTCCTCGGTGGTTACCCGGATTTCGAAACGCGCGCCCTCCTCGGGCTCCGCCAACCGCCAGCGCAATAAGAAGCGGCCGCGGGGGAGGGCCTGGTCTTCCGGCGTCAGGGAAAGCAGGTTATCGGAGCCGCCATTGCGCCATTCTGAGGGATCGGACTTGGAGCCGGTATCGATCAGGCGGAAGGCCAGAATGGAAAACAAGAGCAGCGAGGCGGCCAAGGCCAGATGGGCGGCCACACGGCGCCATCGAGGTGTCATGGTCACGACTGGCGCAACCTCGGTTTGTGCGCCCGGCGCGGGCATGGCCCGGGCCAGACGCCAAGCCTCCGCGCAAACCGGACAACCCGCCGTGTGACTTACGATGGCGCGGGTCTTCTCGGGCTCGAGCTCACCCAACACCGCCGCATAGATGCGGTCGGCCTCGGGGCAGTCCCGTCGGGGAACCGCCGTCTCGGCGAGGCTGGCGAAGGCCTCGGCCAGTTTTTTGCTTTCTTCCCGATCCATATTCATTGCGACCAGCCTTTGGATGTCAGGCATTGACGAAGGTTGGCAAGACCGCGGTACAGTAAGTTCTCGGTTTTTTTCACCGTCCAACCCAGCAGCTTTGCCGCGCTGGGTACGCTATGCCCCTGCAAGTTGAGGGTGACCGTCAGACGGCGGGGTGGAATCAGCTCGTCCAGGCATTGTTGAATATCTTTCCCCATCTGTTTCCCCGCGTAACGTTCCTCCGGATTGGGCGAGCCAGCCGGCGGGAGCAAATGCCCATCGCGATTTTCACCGAGCGGAACTTCCTGACGCCGGCGTAGCGCGCGGATCTCATCAACGAGCGCGCTATAGGCCACCCTCCAGAAGTATGACGTTGTGAAACTGCGATTTCCCTCACTTTTTCTTTGAATTTCCATTACCTTGATCAAACCGGCTTGGACCAGATCATCGCTTCGATCGGACAGCCATCCAGGACAGACGCGTTTCACGGCTTTCTCCAAGGCCGCGCGAAGCTTGGCCATTTCCTGGTCGTCCCTATTCCCGGCCGCGGTCTCCTCTTTTTGGCTCACATAACCCCCGGGCAAAAAATATGATTTGGATTTGGTTTTATTTAAGAACCGCCGCTTTTGCAAAATTTTACCATAAGCGCCACATACTGGAGGACTTCAGACCCCATTCTTAGGCGTCCGGCTCGGGCGAGAACCGGAAAGGCGGCATGCGGCCGCGCCGGATTTCATTTCAGGAGGAAATTCCGCGTCGGCGGGAAACATACAGGACCAGCGCGATGCCGGACAGAATCAGGCCCACTGCCGGCAGCAGCCAGAAGGAAAGACGGCGTGAGGCGTTCAAGGGCGTCAGGTTTCCCCTCCCCAGAACGACCACACCGGCCCAAGCTCTCGCCGGAGCGCCGTTCTCGATGCGCTCGGCCTGAGCGGCTTGCAATGCGGTCGAGAGGTTTTTCCCATCACGAAGATGGCGGTAAAACGCCTCAAACAAAGAGGACGCCTCGTCATCGCGCAAGGGCCAAAGCGTGGCGATGACCGCGGAGGACCCCGCCCGCATGAAGGCGCGGGCCAGGCTCATGACGCCCTCGCCCCGCTGGACGAGTCCCGATCCGCTTTGGCAGGTGGAAAGCACCACGATTTTGTCCTCCAACGCCAGGCCCGCGATGTCGCGGGGTTGCAGCAACCCGTCCTCCCGTGGCGATCCGGGCGCCAGCACAACGGCTGAACGTTGCGGCCGCAGTTCGTCCACTACCGCGTGGGCGGCGAAATGCAGCAGTCCGTGGGCCTCGAGATCCGCGCTCTTGATGAAATGCTCAGAGGCGTCTTCGCCCATGAGCAGTAGACCCTGTTTGCTGAAATGGCGAAGGATCGCACGCGCCTCTTCCCTCGCATGTGGCAGGGGCGCCAGGCGCAAACCCTGTTCCAGGTAGCGTTCGGTTCCGGGATCCGCGCCCATGGCGAGGGAGAGGCCGGGAAGCAAAGGATCGGCCAGGACCAGGGGTTGGGTTTTGGCCGTGGGCGTCTCCATTTGCGACCAGCGCAGCCAGAGCGTTGCGGAGGGAGCCGTGGACAAGCGAAACCGGAGGGCAAGAGGCGTGGCGTCGGAAGTTTCGCGCAAAAGTCCCAACGGCAGCCTGTGCAGGATACCGTCGGGAATGAGAATCAAGTGGCGGATCTCGGCGGGCATGTCCGCCATGGCTTCCTTTAGGAGTCGTTTGTAAAGCGTTGCGGCCGCGTTGGCGATGGTTTTCGCTTGGATTTCCTCTTCCACAAGGCCCAGGAAAGTTTCCACTGCCGGGTTGAGTTCGGGTACGCCCGGTAGGCGGTAATGGGCGGCGCTCTCCCGCGTGATGACCAGCAGCCAAGAGCCGCCCTCCTCCTCTCCGTAGACGTTCCGCCAGTGGTCGATTTGAAACGAGAGCATGGCTTCATCCGGACGCAGGCTCTCGCGGATGCGGGCCAACCCGGCAAACTCCCTGTCCAGGCTCATGGCCGAGTTGGGAGCGGATTCCTGGGCGAG
>JBGTRP010000785.1:0-3738 GCA_041940685.1 Acanthopleuribacteraceae bacterium | reverse complement strand
CCCCTGGCTGCACCTGGCCATGTTGGCGGCCCAATCCGCGCTGTTTCTGTGGGTCGCCCGGTTCGGCTTCCGCCGCAATCTTTTGGCGGAATAATGGGCCTGCATCGAATCCCAAAGATGCGTCAACATCTTCCTCACCCCTAACCTGTAAGAAAGGCCCAAGCCGCGGGGTTGTTTCCTGCAGCTTGGAGCTTGACGCTTTCAACTTGTTATAAGATTGCCCCATGAAACTGATTCGCAAAATCCACCACAGGCTGCTTCCCAACGATCCCATGATCGGTTGGATTCCCTATATCTGGTTGATTTATCTAGTGCCCATGTTCATCGAATGGGGCCTGCGCGAGCCGCTCCCGGGACTTCACCTCTTCTATCCCATCAGCCTCCTGATGTTTCTCTATCTTTATTTCAGGGGTTACTGGGAGTATGGGCGCGGTTGTCTCGCCGTCATCGGGACCATGGTTTTGCTGGGCACGGTCAGCATTCCGGTAAGCCCGACAAGCTTCGTATATTTCATTTACGCCTCGGCCTACAGTTGCCGCGTGGGGCCGCCCAAGGTAGCATTCGCGGTGATGTTTGGCGCCTTGGCTGTTTTCTTGGCCGCCGCCTTTTGGTTTGGGCTCGCCCTTGAGTTCAAGCTGGCGGGCTCGGTGTTTATCGTCATCATTGCCCTGATCAACATTTATTACAATGAGCTGAACCGCAAGGACGTGGCGCTCAAGCTTTCTCAAGAGGAGGTTCGCCACCTTGCCGCCATGACCGAGCGGGAACGCATCGCGCGCGATTTGCACGATCTTCTGGGCCACACCCTTTCCGTCATTACGCTGAAGTCGGAGTTGGCCGCCAAGCTTTGCGAACGGGGCGATGACCGCACGGCTCGCGAGATTCGGGAGATCGAGAAAATATCGCGGGAGGCGCTCTCCCAGGTGCGCGAGGCGATTACCGGCTATCGCGCCAAAGGGCTGACAGGTGAGCTGGCCAACGCGCGGGTCGCGTTTGAAACCGCGCGCATCGCCTTTGACTACGATGCGCCCCCTGGGCCGCTTCCCTCCGACCGCGAAGCCGTTCTCGCCATGATCCTGCGAGAGGCGGTGACCAACGTGCTGCGTCATTCCAGGGCGAGCCAGTGCGAGATCCGCTTCCGGTCGGCCAAGGGTGGCCGCGTGTTGGAAACGCGCGTCAGCGATAATGGCCGAGGTGGGAAAATGGCGGGCGGCAGCGGCATTCAGGGCATGCGACAGCGGTTGGCCGCGATCGGCGGCTCCTTGGAGATCAGGATGGAAAAGGGAACCTGCCTGCTGGCCAGCATTCCGCTCGAAACACCGCTGAAGCGGGTGGGCGTTTCTCAGGGAAATGCGGATGACGCCCGCCCCCAAGATGCGGCCGGAGCGTTGCGGTGGCAGGAGGATGCGCCGTGATTCAGGTCATCCTTGCCGAGGATCAGGCCATGGTGCTGGGCGCCATCGCCGCCTTGTTGGATCTGGAAGATGATATCGAGGTGGCGGCGCGCGCGTCCGATGGCGAGGAGGCCCTGCGCCTGGTCAAGGAGCTCCGCCCCGATGTGCTGGTGAGCGACATTGAAATGCCGGCGCTTTCGGGGCTGGACTTGGCCAAAGCCGTACAATCCCTGCCGGCCCCGCCCCGGGTGCTGATCCTGACGACCTTTGCGAGGCCGGGCTATTTGCGCCGGGCCCTCGATGCCGGCGTGCTGGGTTACCTGCTGAAGGACGCGCCCTCGGAGCGGCTCGCATCCGCCATCCGCAAGGTGCATCGCGGGTTGCGCGCCATCGATCCCGAGTTGGCGCTGGACGCCTGGACCGAGGCCGACCCGCTTTCCGACCGCGAACGCGAGGTGTTGCGCATGGCGGGGGAGGGCGCCACCAACAAACAGATCGGCGCCAGCCTGGGGCTTTCCTCCGGCACCGTGCGCAACTACCTTTCCGAGGCGATCGGAAAGCTGGATGCCGCCAACCGGGTCGAGGCCGCGAGGATCGCGCGGCGCAAGGGGTGGCTATAACCTATGTCATGGCGTTTGGCCCACCGCTTTTGAACCCAGAGGTTGGCAGCAGTCCGCGAATGGCTTGCCGCTTTTGCATGGACAGGGATCAGCGGCCGCGAGCCCGCTTCTGCCGAACACCTGGCGCATCTGCTGGCGCATCAGTTGAGCAGGGTCCTGTTGGTAGATCTGTTTCAGAAAAGCATACAATTCCGGATGGTTTTTGGCCAAGGATTCGGGGCGCTCGAAAAAGTATTCGGAAATCACTGCCAGGAACTCTTGCGGATTGGTGTCCGCGTAGGGGTCGATGTCGCGTTTGGAGCGCCGCTTGCGCTGGATGACCTCCTCGATGAGGTCCGCCCATGGCTTGAAAAGGGCGCGCGGCAGGGAAAGCGGAATGCCGTCGATGACGCCGTCCGCCTTGTCCACCAAATGCACGAACTCGTGGATCCCCACGTTGGTCCGGTCTTCCGCATTGGTGAAACCCCGTTCCAGGGCGGGCGCGGAGAGGATCACCACCCCGTTGTTGAGTTCCCCGTGAACCAGGCCCAGATAGCGCTCGTCATCCAGGGAATCCGTCTGGTAGCCGCTGTCAAAGGAATTGGGGTAGAGCAGCACCTCGCTCAGGTACTCGTACTCCCAGTTGGGAAAGCTGAGCACGGGGATGACCGCGGATGCGCCCACCAGCACGCGCCGGGTGTCGGTGACCTTTACATCGATGCCGGTGATGCGCGTTTCCGCCAGGAAGACTTGCAGCATACGCCTGAAACGCGCGCGCAAGTCTTCCGGCAACCGCTGGTAATAGGCCACCCGTTCGAGCAGGATCTCTTCCCATTTCAGGGGGAAAGGTTGGGCGAGGATCGCCTGCCGTCGCCGCACCTTGGCGGTAAACCAGCGAAAGAGGCCGAGCCAGAGCAACAGTGCGACGCCGCACCAGGCCCACCAAATCCCGGGTTGCACGAACCCAAGCAGCAATACGGGCGCACCCGCACAGGTGGCCAGCAACAGCGCGCTTTTGCGGTTTTGCTTCAGTACCGCATCATTGACGATCAACCTTTCCTCCATGGCGAATTCAAAAATTTTACCTAATACAGACAATGGGGGATGAATCAATACAAGAAAATTCTGGAGTCCATCCGCCCAGAAACGGCAAGTGATTAATTTTACGTAACTTATGGCTGTTTTACTATTGAAAAAGTGCTTTTCTTATGATAGGCGAACCTCTGTTTCCCGTTGAAAATAAACCACTTACAAAAAAAGGCTTTTAGCTTTGAGGCTAAAAACCAATCTTCAAATGACTATTTGAGAAGGCTTTTCCAACCACCCTTTCGGCCAGGAGCTTTCCGCCATTTCCCGGCGGCTTAACCAGCCCCCCGCATTCGTCATTGGGCCGCCCTTGACCTGGTCGGAGACGGCACACAAGACACCGGACGCGAGGGACTGTCCGTAGATGCTACCATTCGGGCCGCCATCATCAAACGGTTGATGAGCCTTTCCTATGACCGGCTGGCTGTTGAGATTGAGGACTTCCTCCCGGTTCAAACCTCCACGCGGTTTCATCGCCCGCCCTCGTTGACTTTTCTTTCACGGGTGTAGTATGTTTTCCTCATCATCATAAATTAGCTTTCCCAGCAGAATTGCCTTCTTGAAAAAGATCAGCGCTTTAATAAACTTTGAAGCCTCTCCGTGGTCAGTAGTTTAAAGGCGAGCCAGGGGGCCTCCCGTGAGTCCAAAATCGGAAACCG
>JBGTRP010000784.1:0-3743 GCA_041940685.1 Acanthopleuribacteraceae bacterium | reverse complement strand
AGGGGAAGGGCGAGCTCTTTCTGGCCGGCAAGGGACTGGCCCGTGGTTACCTCGGAAGGCCCGAGTTGACCGCGGCCCGATTCCTGCCCCACCCGGGAGCAAGGGCGCCGGGATCCAGAGCCTACCGCACCGGGGATCTGGTGCGGTGGGCCACGGATGGGCAACTCTATTTCCTGGGGCGTTTGGACCACCAGGTAAAAATTCGTGGATTCCGCATCGAATTGGGTGAGGTTGAGACGGCCCTGCGCCGCTTCCCCGGGGTCGGCGATGCGGTGGTTCTGGTGCATGGCGAACGGCTGGCGGCCTATCTGGAAGCCGCGAATGCGCCGCCCGGCGCCTCCGAGCCTCCGCCTCCGAGCGTGCGCGCGTTGCGGACCTTCCTGCGTCTTTCCTTGCCGGACTACATGATTCCCGCCGCCTTTACCTTCATGCGGCGTTTCCCCCTCACGCCCAATGGAAAATTGGACCGTGCCGCCTTGCCCTCCCCCGAGATTGCCTCGGACCA
Source organism: Acanthopleuribacteraceae bacterium (assembly GCA_041940685.1). Classification (GTDB taxonomy): domain Bacteria; phylum Acidobacteriota; class Holophagae; order Acanthopleuribacterales; family Acanthopleuribacteraceae; genus JBGTRP01. The sequence continues at coordinate 3,238 of JBGTRP010000784.1, read as the reverse complement.
AGATCACTACGTTGCGCCAAGGGATGAAAGGGAAAAAAGGTTGGCTGAAATTTGGGAACGGGTGCTGGGCGTTGCCCGCGTGGGGGTCCGTGATCCCTTTTTCGAGTTGGGCGGCGATTCCATTTTGGCTATTCAAATTTTGGCGGCCAGCGAGCGGGTGGGGGTGAGCTTTTCCGCGGCAGAGCTCTTTGAAGCCCAAACCATCGAGGGCCTGACCAAACTGGGAACCCTTCGTGGGAAACAGGATTCCCCTGAAAAGCCCCGTCCTGAGGGTTCGGTAAAAAATCGACTAGAACCCGAACATATCCTTTCGCTTCGTGAGCGTTTCCCGCGCGCCGAGGATATCTATGCCGCGACCGCTACGCAACAGGGCATGTGGTTTCAGAATCTCTATGACCCCGATACCAACCAATATACGGATCTGTTCGCGTTCCGGTTTGTCCGTGGACCGGAACCCGCGCTGTTTCGCGAGACATGGTCTCGCTTGGTTCGGCGCCACGCGGTCCTGCGCACCCTGTTCACATTCAGCGGCGAAGGCTGCGCCCAGGTGGTGCTTGAAACCGGCGGTTTCTCCTGGACTGAAGTGGATTGGCGTGGCCTGCCGTCCGAATACGAAGAGCGGTTGTTGGACCAAATCCTCGAAGCGGAAATGGCCAGGGGTTTTCCCTTGGAGGATCGACCGCCGTTGCGCTTTTACCTCATCCTCCGCCCAGGCGGCGGGGCGTATTTCGTTTTTGGGTTCCACCATGCGCTGTTAGACGGTTGGTCACTCCCCATTTTGATGCGGGAAGCCTCTTTCATCTACCGCGAGTTTCTCGCGGGTCGAAGGCCGGCGCTCCCGGCCGTGAGACCCTTTCGCGATTACGTGGCGCTTCTAGATCGCCGAGACCCCGCGCGGGGCCGGGATTTCTGGCGCGCCAAGCTCGCGGGTTACGAGCGGCCCCGACCCTGGATCGCGCCACCACGGGAGCCCGCGCCTTCGCGGGATGAGGGTATCGACCTACAGGGCTATTTGGATGAAGGCGAGTTTGAACGCAAAAGGGCCCTTGCCGCGGGCATGGGCATCACCTTGAACACCCTGGTCCAGGGCGCCTGGGCCTTGTTGCTGGGTAGATACGCCGCCGCGGACGAGGTGTTGTTCGGCGTCACCGTCGCCGGCCGCCCCCCGGAGCTGGAGGGTGTGGCCGACATGGTGGGCATGTTTCTCAACACTCTGCCGTTACGTGCCTCGGTCGGTGGCAACCCGGAAGTGGTCTCGTGGTTGCGCGAGCTCCAGGCCGGTCATGTGGCCGACCGCGCCCATGAAACCACGCCGCTGGTGGAAATTCAGGCGCAGAGCGTCCTACCCGCGGGCCAACCGCTTTTCGAAAGCCTGGTGACCTTCGAGAACTTTCCCGCCAGCCAATGGCTGCTGGGAGGTTGGGGCGAGATCGGGGTAGACCGGGTGGTGGAGCGCGAGCGCACCCATTATCCGCTCTCTCTTAAAGTAGAACCCGACGGGGAATTAAAATTCAGCCTGATCTACGATCCGCGAACCGTGGACGGGGGATTCGCATCCCTTATGCTTCGCCATTTCCGCACCCTTTTAGACGCGTTGACCGACGCGCGGGGCAAAGGCATTGCCGAAATCGACCTTATGGATGATGCGGATCGCCGCCTGTTGCTGGAGCGCTGGAGCGGCGCCGCTGATAAACCGATGCGGCCCTTTTGCTTTCACGACTTATGGGCCGAACGGGTGCGAAAAAAACCGGACGCGCGCGCCTTGCTTTTCGGCGACCGCGATCTTAGTTACCAAGCGCTCGATAACCGCGCCAACCGGCTGGCGCGCCACCTGCGGGCGCTGGGCGTGAGCCTGGAAACGCCCGTGGGTTTGCTCATGGAGCGCGTGCCCGAGATGATCGTCGGCATTCTCGCCATTTTGAAGGCGGGCGGGGCCTACCTGCCATTGGACCCCGCTTACCCCGAGGCGCGGATGCGGTACATGCTGGAGGATGCGGGCGCGCCCCTTTTGCTCACGCTTCGCTCCCTCTCGATCCCCGAACTTGGCGGGCTCTGCCGGACCACGCTTTACTTGGACGAGGAAGCGGCTCCCTGGCGGGATGGTTCCGCGGAGGGTCCGCAATGGGTCCACGACGCGTCACAATCCGCCTATATCATCTATACTTCCGGCTCCACCGGCGCGCCTAAGGGCGTGGTGGTCTCCCATTCCGCCCTTTCCCATCACGCGCGGACCATGGCGCGCGTTTACGCGATCCAACCTTCCGATCGGGTGCTTCAATTCTGCTCCATCAGCTTCGACAAGTCCGTGGAAGAGCTTTTCCCCACGCTTTTCAGCGGCGCAACTCTGGTGCTGCACCCCCACAGACACGGTCTCTCCACCACCGAGCTGGCCAACCTGATCCGCGATCAAGCCGTCACCCTTGCCCAGTTGCCCACGGCCTACTGGCATGGGCTCACCCGTGATTTGGCCCGCGAAAACCGCGAGATCGCGCCCTGTCTGCGTCTGGTCGTCGCGGGTGGTGAAAAAGCGGATCCCGAGGCACTGGCGCTCTGGCGTCGGGTCGCCTCGGGCGCGGATCTGGTAAATGGCTATGGGCCTACCGAAACCGCGGTAACCGCTACCTGTTTTTTTGCACGGGCTCGCGAGTCCACGCCCTGGCTCGGGTTGGCGCCCATCGGCAAACCGGTTCCCGGATACAGGGTTTATGTGGCGGATGCGGGGGCGCGGCTGCTTGCCGCCCAAGTTCCGGGCGAGCTGGTGATCGGGGGCGCCGGGTTGGCCCGCGGTTATTTGGGCAAACCCCGTCGTACGGCACAGGCCTTTGTGCCCGATCCATTCGGTTCGCCAAGCTTGCCGGGAAGTAGGTTGTACCGCGGCGGCGACCGCGTGCGGTTTTTGCCGGATGGGAATCTCATCTTCCTAGGCCGGATCGATCGCCAGGTGAAATTGCGTGGTTTCCGCATTGAGCTCGGCGAAATAGAGAGCCTGTTGCGCGAAAGGGCTCCTGGAGCAACGGTCCTGGTGCGGGTTCTCGGCGATTCCGGCAGGGACCAGCGGCTTGCCGCCTTTTTGGAAATCGGAAACCAGCCTCGGCGCGATTTCGATCCCCAAAAACTGAGAGCATCTCTTCAGCCCGTGCTGCCGCAATACATGATTCCCGCGGATTGGTTGCTGGTGGAGACCTTTCCCCGCACAACCGGCGGCAAAATCGACGCCGCCTCCCTGGACCTATTGGCG
>JBGTRP010000783.1:0-3746 GCA_041940685.1 Acanthopleuribacteraceae bacterium | reverse complement strand
CGAATTGCCCCGAGGTGTTGACCCTCCAATGGCCGGACAAAGCAGAGGACGCAAAGCGCTTTCTGGACCACACCTGGGTCTTCGACCGTTACTCGGTTACGGCCGAGGACCGCAAACGCACCAAGATGTATCAGGCCAATGTGCAACGGGAAAGCCTGCTGGCCAGCAGCTCCAATTTCGATAAATTTCTGGAAAGCCTTGAGCTCAATATCGACCTGAGCCCGGTTACCCCTCAAACCCTGCCGCGGTTGGCGCAACTGACCAACCGCACCAACCAATTCAACTTCACCACCGTACGCCGTTCAGAAAACGACGTTCAAAAAATCCTCGAGGCCAAGACCCACGAATGTTGGACCGCCACGGTCAGCGACCGTTTCGGCGACTATGGTCTGGTGGGCGTGATGATCCTTGAGTACGGCAAGAAGGTTCTTGTCCTGGATAGTTTTCTCCTGAGCTGTCGCGTCTTGGGCAGAGGAGTGGAGTATCGCATGATGGCCCAGGTGGGCAAGATTGCTCAAAAACTGGGCCTGTCCATGGTGAAAATCCCCTTCCTTCACAGCGCCAAGAACGAGCCAGCGCGAAAATTTGTCGAGTCCGTCGCAAAACCCTATCTCCACGAACAAAACGACGCGGGCATGACCTACCGCTTCCCCGCGGCAAAATTGGCCAAACTGCAATTTAAACCCAAGAAATCGGCTCAATCCGAGAAAGCCGCAAAGTCCGATTCCAAAGCGTCCGCTCCGGATAAGGATTCGGGAGCCGAGGTGCGCAAGCGCGAGGCCTTCCTGATCCGCAACGGCCAAGACTGGTCGAACATCAACGATCTTGCCAGGACCATGGAGGGGCCCAAGAGCGAAAAACGGCCTTCGCCCGCACCGGCCCCGCTCGAATCAATGCCCGCATCCGAGAAGAAGCCGGCTCCCGCCGCGGGGGCCCTAAACACCGCCTTGCGCGGCCGCCTGCTAGAGGAGTTGCGGGAAATCTTTGGCCATGCCCTTTCCATCTCGCCAGCGGCGTTGGATGCCGATGCGGATCTGGAAACCTTTGTGGACGACTCCTTTAAAAACGTGGAAATTATGGTCGGCTTGACCAAGGCCTTCGAGGATATCCCCACGACCATCCTTTTCGAACAAAAAACGCTTTCCGCCTTGGCGGACTTTCTTTTGCAGGGCGACCGGGAAGCGCTATGCTCCCGTTTCGGCATCGACCCGGACAAACTCGCTCCGAAAGCGAAAAAGAGCCGGGCCAAGGCTGAAAAGGCGCGCGCGCGCCAGCATGGAAAAGCAAAGGACGCGGAAGAGTCGCAAGAGCTTATCAGTTCCGCGGGGCGGCAGGATATCGCCATCATCGGCCTGAGCGGAAAGTACCCGCACGCCAACAACCTGCAGGAGCTCTGGCGCAATCTCGTGGAGGGCAAATACTGTATCGGAGAGATCCCCTCCGACCGTTGGGACGTGGCCGCATATTTCGACCCCAATGGCAAGAAAGCGGACAAGAGCTACAGCAAATGGGGCGGGTTCCTGGAAGACGTGGCCCGCTTCGATGCCGGCTTTTTCCAAATCACCCCCAAGGAAGCCGAGTTGATGGATCCGCAACAGCGGCTCTTTCTGCAGACGGTCTGGGCGCTCTTGGAAGACGCCGGTTACATGCGCTCCACGGTGGAGAAAAATACCGGGGTGTTCGTAGGAGTAATCGCCAGCGATTACAGCACCCTCACCAGCGAGGCGTCCCTGAGCGGGGCCAGCGCCTACCGGGGTTCGGACTACTACCAGATCCCCAATCGGGTATCCTATTTCTTCGATTTCAAGGGCCCCAGCATGGCCATCGACACGGCGTGTTCCGCTTCCGGAACATCCATTCACCTGGCCTGCGAAAGCCTGCGCAAGGGCGAGTGCAAACTGGCCATCGCGGGTGGGGTCAACCTGTTTCTTCATCCCAGCCGCTACGTTCAATACGCCCAATTGCAGTTCTTTTCCCAGGACGACAAGATCCGACCGTTCGGCGATGGCGCCACGGGGACGATATTCGGCGAGGGAATCGGGGCCTTGCTGTTGAAGCCCCTTGAGGACGCGTTGCGGGACGGAGACAACATCCAGGGGATCATCAAGGGAACCGCCATCAACTCCGGCGGCAAAACCAATGGATTTACCGTGCCCAACCCCCTTGCCCAGGCGGACCTGGTCGCGAGCGCCATGCACAAGAGCGACGTCGATCCTCGCTCGATCAGTTATATCGAGGCTCATGGCACGGGAACGCCCCTCGGCGATCCCATCGAGGTTCGGGGCCTATCCCTGGCCTTCGACAGGGTCAGCAAAAGCTATCGGCCGACTCTGGACAAGGGCTATTGCGCCATCGGCTCGATCAAATCCAATATCGGCCATCTGGAATCGGGCGCCGCCATCTCCGGAATCACCAAAATCTTAATGCAAATGCGCCACAAAACCCTGGTGCCCTCACTCCACGCCGAAAAGCTGAACCCCCAAATCGAATTCGAGAAGTCGCCCTTTTACGTACAGCGCGATGTCAGCCCATGGCAACAACCTGAAATTCAAGAAAATGGAAAGAAGCAAGGCTTTCCCAGGCGCGCGGGCATCAGCTCTTTTGGAGCGGGCGGCTCCAATGCACACATCATTATCGAAGAGTTCCCAGAAATAGAAGCGCCGGCGTCCTCCAATTCCGACCTCTGTTTGATTCCACTCTCCGCAAAAACAGAAGAGGCCCTGGTCGCTCAGGCCGAAAATCTAGCGCACTTCCTGGCCTCGCCGGTTCCTTCCGCCGGAGAGCCCCGGCGCCCCGCCGACATTCTTTCACTGGAGCAGATCGCCTATACCCTGCAAACGGGTCGTGAGCCCATGACGCACCGTCTTGCGGCAGTTGCCTCCAATACCCAAGAGTTAATCGACAAGTTGCGCCTTTTCACGGCGGGCGGCGGCCGCACTCATATCGAAAACCTCTTCAAGGGCAATGCGCGGGGCCAAAAATTCCGGTCGGACCTCCTGATCAGCGATGAGGAAGGTCAAGAATTCCTGAGGCTTATCATACTCAACCGCCGGCTTGCAAAACTGGGCCAGCTCTGGGTAAACGGCGTTTCTATCGATTGGGACCTGATCCACCCCGGCCCCAGGCCGCGCCGCGTTTCCCTTCCCACCTACCCCTTCGAAGGCATGCGTTTCTGGATTCCCGAAAAAGAGAAAAGCTCCCGGTCGATCGAGGGAGAACCCTTTCCGCTTCTCTTGGGCAGACTCCACCCGCTGCTGGACAGCAATGAATCCACGCTGGAAGAACAGTCATTCAAAAAGCGGCTCAACGGTAAGGAATTCGTACTGAAAGACCATGTGCTCAACTCGGAAATGGTGTTGCCCGCGGTCGCCTACTTGGAAATGGCGCGAGCCGCCGGAAACCTGGCCAGCCGTAAGTCTCAGGTGCGCAAGCTGCAGAATATCGTTTGGGCCCGCCGCATCGTTCTGGAAGACCCGCCCCAGGACGTGTTCATCAGCCTGATTCCCCGCGCCGACGCGATCGGTTATGAGGTTTACTCCCGGGGAGAAGATGAAAGCCGTCACATGCATGCACAGGGTAAGTTGCTGTATGCCAACCACTCCGACTGCCAACGTATCGTAGGGACCTTGCTTGCAAAGGGAGCAGTATGACCCCTCAACCTGCTCGAAATCCGGTCCGAAGAGGATGGACCAGTTCATAAGCTGCACCAAGAACTCATCCGTCATGCCCTTCCACTGCTCGACAGG
>JBGTRP010000782.1:0-3749 GCA_041940685.1 Acanthopleuribacteraceae bacterium | reverse complement strand
CAGGGCCTGGCCCGCACCCTGGGGCAGGCGATCAAGAACAGCGTGATTCACCCGATTCCCCTGCCCATCATTGCCGGCCTGCTGTACGCGCAGACCAGCTGGGGCATCCCCGGCGTGGTCGACAAACCGCTGCAGCTGCTGGGCAGTGCCCTGGGACCGATGGCCTTGCTGCTGGTGGGCATCACCCTGGCCTACAGCAAGCTGGGCAGCATGATCCGCCCGGCGATGCGCATTGCTGTGGTCAAGACCGTGGTCCACCCCATCTTGTTCCTGGGCGTGGCGTGGTTGCTGGGCCTGCGCGGCATCCCCATGGCCGCCATGGCCCTGGCGGCCGGCCTGCCGGTGGGCGCCAATGTCTACATCTTCAGCCAGCGCTATGGCGTGGCCCAGGAAGAGGTGACGGCCTGCATTGCGCTGTCGACCGGCTTGTCGCTCTTCACTCTGCCCGTGGTGCTGCTGGTGCTGGAGCGGCTGCGCTGAATGCATGGCAGGCCGCCGTGCGGCCAGGCGGCGGGCGTGGCGAGCGAACGCAGAGCCACCACGCTGCAAGGCCTGCGACCCCGTGTCGATGGGGCAGTGGTCGTATAAAAGTGAGCTGCTGGCGCGCGCCAGCATTGACTATTGGAAGGTTTTATCCTTCAAAGGCAATATTGGCCTGCGCAAGCCGCTCTTGTTTTGGCTGATGCGGCCGCGCGCTCAGGGCGCCAGCCGCTCGCGCAGCCACTGGCCATCGTGCAGTGCATAGCGCAGGCGATCATGCAAGCGGCTCTTGCGGCCCTGCCAGAATTCCCAGCGGTCCGGCACCAGGCGGAAGCCGCCCCAGTCGGCGTGAACGCTGCCGTACAACCGGTCGCGCGTCATTCCAGGCGTGGGATCGATGATGGCCCGGCGCGAGCGGGTGAGGCGGTTGAAAAGCGTGCTTTTTCCCACGTTGGGACGGCCAACCAATGCGACCAGCGGCAAGCGGCGATCGTCCATATCCGACAAGGCGGTTTTGATGTAGTTTTTTCCATGCATGGTTTCAACCCGCGGCCACGAGGATACTGCCGATGGTAAAGGCGCCGAACAGCAGGGAGACCACGCCGTTCATGGTAAAAAAGGCCATATTCACCCGATCCAGCCGGCCGCCCCACACGAGGGAGTGTTCGTAAACCAGGCAGAGGGCAACCAGCCCCAGGCCCACCCAATAAAGCGCGCCCAATTCCTGGTGGACGCCAAGCGCCACGAGAAGAACCGCCATCAGCAGATGCAGTGCGCGCGAGAACCCCAAGGAGGCGCGAATTCCGATGGTTTTGGGGATGGAAAACAGTTTCTGCCGGCGGTCGAACTCCACATCCTGACAGGCGTAGATGACGTCAAAACCGGCGACCCAGGCCAGGACAGCGAGCCCCAACAATAACGGCAGCCAGTGGAGCTCTCCCCGCACCGCGACCCAAGCGCCCAGGGGCGACAAACCCAGCGCCAAGCCCAAGACCAAGTGGCAAAGGCTGGTAAAGCGTTTGGTGAGACTGTAGCCCAACAGCACGAGCAACATCAGGGGAGAAAGGTAGAAGGCGAGATCGTTGAGCAGCCAGGCGACCATCATAAACAGCAGGGAGTTGACGATGGTGAAGCCCAGAGCGTAACGCCGCGTCAGCCGACCCGCGGGAATGGAGCGCACCGCGGTGCGCGGGTTTTCGGCATCGATATCCGCATCGATCCAGCGATTGAAGGCCATGGCAGCGGAACGCGCGAAGATCATGGCGAGCACGATCAAACCCAAGACGCGCGTGCTGGGCATCCCGCGCGCCGCGAGAAAGGCGGCAACCAGGGCGAAAGGCAAGGCGAAGATGCTGTGCTCGATCTTAATCATTTTCAAGGTTTCCACCAATGCGCGCATCATGGGTTCCACCTCTTGATTTGGCTGTCCTCGACGCCGAGATGGTCCAGCACCCGATCCACCACGGTATCGACAAGGTCCACCACGGTCTGAGGCCGGTGATAGAAGCCCGGGCTGGCCGGTAGGATCACCGCGCCCGCCTCGCGCAGGCTCACCATGGCGCGCAGGTTGATCAGCGAAAGCGGTGTTTCGCGGGGCACGAGAATCAAGGGCCGGGATTCCTTGAGTTGGACCGCGGCGCAGCGCAGAATGAGATTGTCGGCCAGTCCCGCGGCGGCCGCGGCCAGGGTGTTCATGCTGCACGGCAGGATGGCCAGCGCATCCAGCCGAAAGGAGCCCGAGGCCAGGCGGGCGCCGATGTCCTTGTTGGCATGGGTATGAAAAGGCGAGACCGCGATTTCTTGCCAAGACTTGCCGCACTCTTCCCGCAATACGCGCTTGCCGCTGTCGGAGGCAAGCAGGTGAACCTCCCAATCGGTGAGGGTCCTCAGGCGGTCCAGAATTCTTAAAAAATAATCCGCGCCGCTGGCGCCCGTCAGCGCCAGGGCCAGGGTTTTGGGTGTTGCCCGCGTCATATTTGAACTCCCCCGGCAGATTGCGGCCATCTACCGGCGCCCCTGCTCCATGTCCAGGTTTGGGATTGCCCTAGTTGAGGACGTGAATCGCCTGGCCCTTTGCTTTTTTGGCCGCTTCCATCATGCCCTCGGTCAGGGTGGGATGCGGGTGAATGCTCATGCCGATATCATCGAGGAAAGCGCCCATCTCGATCCCCAGCAGCGCCTCGCCGATCAGGTCGCCCGCGTTATGACCCACGATCACCACGCCGAGGACCTCCTCGCTCTTCTTGTCGGCCATGATTTTGATAAAGCCCTCGGTGTCGGCGGACGCCTTCGCCTTACCCAACGCCACCAGAGGGAACATCCCGATGGTCAACTCGATTCCCTTGGCCTTGGCTTCCTCCTCCGACATGCCCACCGTGGCCACCTCGGGATCGGTGAACACAACCGCGGGACAGGTTTTGGCCGCGTCCTCCGCGTGATGGCCCGCGATCACCTCGGCCGCGATTTCGCCCTGGTAGGAGGCGTGATGTGCAAGCATGGGCTGACCCGCCACATCACCGATGGCGAAAATATTGGAAACATTGGTGCGCATCTGCTTGTCCACCGGCACAAAGCCTCGGTTATCCACGTGGACGCCCGCGTTTTCGAGCCCCAAACCCTTGGAAATGGGTTTTCTTCCCACGCAGACGCACAGGTATTCGGTATCGATGGAAAGCGACTTGCCCTTATGCTCGATTTCCAGCGCCAAACCATCTTTGGTTTCCTTGTAGCCCACGGCCTTGGCACCGGTATACACGGTGAATTTATCCTTCTTCAGCTTGCGGGCCATGGCCTTCACCACATCCGCGTCGAAGCCCGGCAGCACGCTATCCATCATTTCGACGATCACCACCTCGCAGCCCAGCTTCCGGTAAACGAAACCCAGTTCCAGGCCGATATAGCCACCGCCGATAATAATCATGTGCTTTGGAACCGCTTTAAGATCCAGCGCGCCGGAGGAATCCAAAATTCGGCCGCCCCCGGGGAAGGCGGGAATTTCGATAGGAGCGGAACCGGTGGCGATAATGCAGTTTTCAAAGTTGACCTTGGTTTCCTCGCCATCGGCCGCGGTTACCTTCATGCTGTTGCGGCCCAAGAGCTTGCCGGTTCCCTCGAGGATCGAGGCTCCATTCTTGCCGACCAAGGTCTTCACGCCGCCCGTAAGTTGGCCCACCACCTTTTCTTTCCATGCCTGGGCCTTGGCAAAGTCGATCGAGGGTTTGGCGCTGACTCCGAACACGCTCATCTTCTCCACGGATTCATAGGATTTT
>JBGTRP010000781.1:0-3750 GCA_041940685.1 Acanthopleuribacteraceae bacterium | reverse complement strand
AAGACAGCTCCGACACCATCGTTTCCATGATTCGCGGCCAAACCAACAGGGCCATGGAAGAGGCGGACCTGATCGTCTTCTTGGTAGATGGCCGCGCCGGGGTGAGCGCCGCGGATGAGGATATCGCCCTGGCCTTGCGCCAATCGGGCAAACCGCTTTTGCTGTTTGTCAATAAAATGGAAGACCGCGCCGAGGAAGGCTATGACACCGCCGTCTACCAGCTCGGCTTTGAAACAACGCTCTTCGGATCCGCGGAACACGGCCGAGGCATGGACGACCTGCTCGCGGCCATCGAAAAAGAACTGGCCGGCAAGATCAAAGATCTGAAAAAAAGCGAGGGCGAGGATGTGATGCGGTTGGCCGTAATCGGCCGGCCCAACGTGGGCAAGAGCTCCATCGTGAACAAGTTGATGCGCCAGGAACGGGTGATGGTCAGCGACATCCCCGGCACCACCCGCGATCCCATTGACAGCTTCTTCACTTACAATACACAGACTATTTGCCTGGTCGACACCGCCGGCATCCGCAAGCGCGGCAGCATCAAGGGCTCACAGGAAAGTCTTTCCGTGATGATGGCCAAACGCCAGGTGGACAACGCGGATGTCATCGCCCTGCTCATCGACGCCACCGATCCCACCACGGGCCAGGACGCCGCCATCGCGGGAATCGCGGACAAGGCCGGCAAACCCGTGGTGGTGGTGGTCAACAAGTGGGATCTCGTTGAGGACAAGCGCACCACGACCGCCAAGGATTTCGAGGATAAGATCCGCCGACGCCTGAAGTTTCTGGAAACCAGTCCTTTCGTTTTCGTTTCCGCCAAAACCGGCCAGCGCGTCACCCGCGTGCTGGACCTGGCGCTCGATCTCAAGGCCCGTATGCGCCACCGCGTCACCACCGGCGTGCTCAACCGTTTTCTGGCCGATCTGGCAGAGAATCACCGGCTTCCCAGCCATAAGGGAAAACGCTTTCGCGTGTTGTACATGACCCAGGTTTCCACGGCGCCACCCACCTTCGTGGCCATGATCAACCTCAAACAAGGGCTTTATTTCTCTCAGGAGCGATTCCTGATCAACCGCATCCGCGAGGCGTTTGATTTGGACGGCATTCCCATTCGCCTGGTGATCAAACCCCGTTCGGAGAAGAAGGCTTGATTCGGCTGCGGGTGTCCCTGGATCGGTCGCTGATCGGGTTCGTGGAAGAGTGGTTCTGGATTCAGGGCGCGCTTGCCGTGAACGCTCCGCCCTTGCATGAGCCCCATCCATGGCTGGAAGCCTTGTTTGAGGAGGCGCCGCCCGCGGATTTTTTCCCCAGGCTTAGAAATGAAGTGGCGAATTTGGATGGCGAGGTCGGCGATTTCGCCCAGGAGCCCGTGGACGAGCGCGAATGGCAAACCTCCTGGCGCGAGAGCTTTCAACCGCTGAAGGTGGGCGGATTCCAATTGGTAGGGGAGTGGGAAGACGAAAGCGGCGATCCCAAAACCATTCGCATCTACCCGGGCCAGGCATTCGGCACGGGCCAGCATGCGAGCACCCAACTCATGATCGAGGCCATGGAATCCCTGAAACCTTTTCCCCGGCGGGTGTTGGATATCGGTTGCGGCAACGGCATCCTCTCCATCGTGGCGGAACGCCTGGGCGCGGATTGGGTGCTCGGCCTCGATTCCGATCCGGATTGCGAAGAGAACATGTTGCGCCATCTGGCTATCAACCACACGAGCCGGACCCAATTGCGCATCGGCGCGTTGCCCGAATTCGAGCACGAGCCCGTTTCCCTGATCCTGGCCAACATCACGCTCAACGTGCTGTTGGAAGTCTGGCCCCAATTACCCGCCCGGCTCGAACCCGGCGGAGTGCTGCTTTGTTCGGGTTTGCTGGAGTCCCAGCGGGAAGCCGCGCTGGCCGGGTTATCTGAATGCGGATTTCGATCCCAGGATGTGCGCGCAAAGGACGGATGGCTGATGATTCGGGCGAGGGCGGGGTGAAGAGAGCCTGGTTGGAGCCCCTGCCCGAGGTCGGTGCGGAAGCCGCGCTTGATCCGCTGGAAAGTCATCACCTCGCGGCGGTGCGGCGCGCGGCCGTGGGCGAGCGCATCGAGCTGATCGATGGCGTGGGCGGTTTGGCGTTGGCGGAGATCATCGTTTGCCGCAAGGACGCCGTTGCGGTCCGCATTCTGGAACGGCCGCAAATCTCCCGTGAGTCGCCGATGATCCTGGAGCTGGCCCTCGCCATTCCCCACCAACTCTCGACCATGGATCAGGTATTGCCTGGCCTGGTGCAATTGGGCGTGAACCGCCTGTGGCTGGCCACGAGCGCCTTTTCCGGCCGGCTCAAAAAAGATCCGGACCGCTACCTGACTCGGTTGCGGGAAATCGTGCGCCAGGCAATGAAACAAAGCGGCCGACTGGTGGGGCCCGCCATCGAGTTTGCCGCCCATTGGGAAGCGCTTTGCATAGATTTTCAGGAACGCCTCGCGCACGGGGTTCTCTATCATCCCGGTTACCCGGAAGTGAGCGCCACGGCGTTTCCCGCCGAAGGCCTCCCCTCGTTGGGCCTGCTGATCGGGGCCGAGGGTGGTTTCAGCGAGCGGGAGGTCGCCGCGGCGGAAGCGCGCGGCATCCACATCCACGGCATGGGGCCGCGCATCCTCAAGCAGGAAACGGCCGCCATCGGCGCCTGTTATTGGGCGAGGCAGCTGGTTGCCCTAATTCCGGAGTAAGTGTTTGGACCTGAGGCAAGAATGGAGAAAGAATGAGGGCTAAATTACACCATTATTATCAATTCGGATGCGGTTTATTTCGTTTAAGATCCAAGAAATCGATAGGCTCCAAAACCAAACATTCTCCTTGCCTTGCGATTTTGTAAAGGCCACCGTCCTGATCACTTTTCAAGCGCCAAGGGCAGGGCGCCATGAAGGGGAAACGATTTGATTTGAGGTCGTATTGGTAGAGATAAGCCTTTCGTTCGAGATGGTCTTCCAGCTTGATACATGGCTTGCCCCCGGCAAAAAACAAATCCGCCGCGACATAGCGAAAATACCTTTTTTGCCTCAGCAGGTTTTCTTTCTTGATGAAAAGTTTCTGCATGCCCGGTAGATTGGCTTCTTGTATCAACATCCCTTCCAGGTTGAAAACTTGCAGCAAAGGCAGGAATTGGTGCATATAAAATAATCGGTCCCCCGAAAGGATCATGCTCGCGCTCTGAAAGCCCATCATGAGGTCGGATTTTTCCAGGGCTTTGCCAAAGAAGCGCTGTTGTTGAAATTGGTCATCGACCAGATGGATCATTCCATCGGAGGCAGGGTCGTAGTATGCAAGAAACAAATCAGGACCCGCTAGCGCTATATCTCTGACCATTCCATGAATTTTGAATTCTTTTACAAAATCGAGCCCCGTGTTCAGTACCAGGACCACCCTTTTCTCCAGGTCGGGCACGAATACTTTTCCGTTATAAACCCGCAGACGAAAAGGGCGTTGCCATTCACCCGGACCTGACCCTTTTTGGCCAAATTGAGCAATGATACTCCCGGATGAATCCAATTTCCAAAGGGCTCGTTCGCGGGCATCCAGAATGAAAATGTGGCTATCAAAACCAACCAAGTCCGCGACCTGAATGATTTCCTCAGGTAGGTGGATGGCCGCTTTCGCGGTTACCGTGTTCAACAGCAAGAGTAAGCAGATCAATCGTATCTCCTATGCTCTTTGGGCCAAGCCAACCGATACCTTAAGAATCAGGAACCGCAATGGAGCTACCC
>JBGTRP010000780.1:0-3755 GCA_041940685.1 Acanthopleuribacteraceae bacterium | reverse complement strand
ACGGGTCCTTCCACCTGTTTGAGAAACTTGGTTTCAAAATTCTCATCGCGATCGCGGCAGGGAGCGACTAGAAGGTTCAGTATGTTTTTGAGCGTTTTCGAGCGAAAACCGCGCACGAGACGATAGCCCACGGAATCCACCGCGGCGCGGCCGCCCCAATTTTCGATGAAGGCAAGCGCCTCGGTTCGCCGCGGACTTGCCTCGGCGCCTCGCAACAGCGCGAGCAACAGGTCACGCCAGGGCTTGAGGAAAAGGGCCTCATCGTCTAATTGAATTTCCAAAAAAGAACGTTCATCAAAGCTTTCCCGCGCCGCGAGCCGGTCGCGAATCTGCTGGCCGCGAGCGCCCAGCGCGTATCCGCCAAAGCCGATTTTCGCCAACATCTCGCCGTCAACGACCCGCGTGTTGGCGGTCCAAATTCGCCCACTTTCCGGGTTCACCACGCGCGGATAATCGGGGGGCTCCAACCAGCCCGTCCAGACCACCGGATCGCTGGAAAGGGAAACCCGCTCGCCATCGCCCGAGCGGACGGGGATGCGCCCGGCGATGGTCCAGGCGATACTCCCCTGGTCATCGACGACCACGAAGTTTTGTGCGGGCACCCCGGCCTGGTTGGCGAGGACCAGGGCTGCTTCCAAATCACGGGCAAATCCCAGCTCGATCTGCCCCAGGTTGATAGCCTCCTGGCGATGACCGATCCAGCGGCACGCCAGCTCCCTCCCCTGGTCATCCTGGCGAACCACGGGCCCCCACTCGGTCCAGCGGACTTGCAGCTTCTCGGGCTCCCCGCCCTTGACCTGAATGGTTTCCTCGATAATTTCGATGGGCTGGCTGCCGCTCGGGCTCATATACCGGTCCGGGTCATCCGGGTCGGGCTCCAAGCGGATCAAATCGCTCCAATCGCCGTAGGAATTGGTGAACCCCCAGGCGATCCGGCCGTTACTGCCCGCGGTAAGCCCGGGCGTACCGGGCAGGGTCACCCCGGTCAGGCGCAAGGCGCCGTCCGCCCCACTCTCCGACTGCAAGTGCAAATCAGCGCGGTACCAGACACAGGGTACGGAAAAGTTGAGGTGCATGTCATTGGCAAGCATGCCGCCGACATAGGGCGACCGCGCGCCGGAAACCGCCCAGGAATTGCTACCCGGAAAGGTTTCCTCTTCGGTGGGATGATTGGGAAAGGGCAGGCCGGGAAGTTGGGCGGCCTCGCTGGGCGGCGCCTCGCTCCCTTGACGCAAATCGATGGAGGCGGCTTCCGGAAGGGGCGGCACGGGTAGGGGCTCGCCCAGGATCGGCGCATCCCAGGGCGTTCCCTTGGCGTCCAAGAAAATTACCAAATCTTCGGGCAGGGAAGCGTACATGAGGTCCAGTTGGGCCTCGCTTTTGCCATTCTCATCCTGAAGATCCAGGGCCATGGCGAGGACCACCAACGCGCTGTCCTCGAGCAGCCAGGGGCGTGGCTCGAGGCCGAGCGCCAAGTATTCGAATGGCGCCTTCTTCAATTGCGCAATCCCCTGATTGACCCCATCGGCGTAGGCGGCGACATCCGCGCGAAGATGCTCAGGGGCCGAGGCGATTACGGCCTGAGCCACCTGCCGCAGGCGGTGGACCCGGTTGGCCCGGTCCGCCTCCAGCACCGCGGCGCCGAAAAGCTCGGCAAGCTCGCCGGCGGCGGCTCTCCGCATGAGGTCCATCTGAAAGAAGCGATCCTGACCGTGCAGAAAGCCAAGCGCCCGAAAGAGGTCCAGCCGACTTTGCGCGTATACCGAGGGGATTCCGAGCGCATCGCGTTCCACACGGACGGGTCGTTCGAGCCCCGACAACGAGAGCTCACCGTCCAAAACAGGCAGGCTTCCCCGCAGTTGCATCAGCATCCAAACCTGAACGCCCACCACGATCAGCACCAATACCAGGAGGACGAGGCCAAGCCGTTTAAGACAAGAACCCTTTTTCGATGTCGCCCGCCGCCCTCCACCGGACTGCTGAGAATCAGTGGATGGGAGGGGCTTTCCTTTGCTCATGGCGGGCTCCTTTTGCCGATTTCAAATACGCTAAGCCTCATTTTAACAACAAAACTTACCATCCATTCACCGCTTTTGAGCCAGGAGCCCGCATAGCCCGCACATCGCGCCCAAACCGACGGGCATTCGGTCGGAGCAGGCGATCGCGGACCGCGGTTCCCAGCCGCCCTGGCGGCCAAAATCTTTACTCTTGCGTGGTGTTTTGGGAACGCCAACGCGACAGTTGCAGGAAACAAGCAACAAGCGAGGTCAGAGCAAAATCAACTTGCTGCTTGGAGCTTGCAGTTTGTTGCAGCCGGTTGCCGGAAATCCCTTTTCGGTTCACCTTGATCGGCTGGGCTGGGCGCCCCCGGCTGGGCGCCCCCGGCTAGGCGCCCCCAGCTGGGCGCCCCCGACTAGGCGTCCCCGACTGGGCGTCCCCTCGCATCCCCCTAGAAGTTAATCACCAGAGAGGTGGTAAACACCGTATCCAATTCATCGAGTTCAAAGAGCACCTGCCCCACGGGAGCGCCGCCCGCGATCAGAGGAATCTGCCGGAGCGCGGGTTCGTTGTCGTAGAGAAGCTGAAGCCCGACCTTGATGGCCAGTGATTGCGTAAGGCTCGCGGATAAAGAGCTATCCAGGTCCACCCGGAAATCGCTGGTTTCCTCCAGGTTTTCCACCAGGCTGAAGGACTGGGCAAAGGTCGCGCTGGCGCCGATCTTCTGCATTAGGGAATAGGTCAGTTTCAGAGAGGCATAAGCGCCGTCGAATCCCAATGGCTCGAAGACGGCTTGCTCATCGGTGTATTGAAGACCGTAATCCGATTTGAATTTCGTGCGTTGCTTGTCGACCCAAACATTGCCGACCCCCGCGGCAAGCTCGTAGCGGTTGCGAATACCGGCAAATTCATTGCGGTCCCAATGCAGCCCGGTGAACCAAAAGAAGCGCTCGCTGATTTCGTGTTCGTACTTCAGGTCCGTATAGTATTTTTCATCGGTGACCTCGTCTTTCTTATCTTCAATGACATTAAAATTGTCCGGCGTACCCTCGGCAAAACGGGTGATGCTGGTATTTTCCACGCGAATGGCGCCGGTTTTCCAAGAAAACAAGCCTTTCTCAAATTTGTATTTGTAATCGTTTTTAAAACCGAGCGTGTTGGATTCCGAGTTCCCACCGGTCCAGACCGCGGACAGCTCAGCGGCATTCGACCAGGGCCTTTTGGGGGCGTCTTCGGCCCAAAGGCAAAGGCCCGTAACCAACAGAACCACGACCATTAAATATTTCAAGCAAATCCTCCTCAGTTGCCAATCTTTCGTTTAGGAATCATAGATAAAGCGCCAGGCATATTCCATCCGCAGAACTTAAAAATCTGCCCTGACAGATTTTTTTCAATCGTTGCTTTACCCTGAGTTTCAAATGAAAACAATCTCGGCCCATGCCACCCGCCTTGGCGCCCGAGTTCCAGACTCGCGCCATCTCCTTCGAGGATCGCCTCAGTTCAGGTTGAACTTTTTGAGCCGGTAAATGAGCTGGTTTCTGGAAATGCCCAGGAGCTTGGCGGCTTGGGATTGGTTTCCGCTGGAAAGCTCCATGGCCTCGGCTATGAGCTTTTTCTCGTGTTCGTCCAGTTTGATTCCCTCGGATGGCAGGGTGAAAAACGATTCATTATCCTGACCCTCACGCTGGTTGCTTCTAATTTCAACGGGAAAATCCTCCAAATCGAGCCATTCTTTTTTGGTGAGGATCATGGCGCGC
>JBGTRP010000779.1:0-3758 GCA_041940685.1 Acanthopleuribacteraceae bacterium | reverse complement strand
TTCCTTGAGCAGGTTGTCCCGCGCCAGCGTCGTCGGCACGAAATGAAGCGTGGTAGCCTGGCCAATGACCCGGCGATTGAACTCCTCGGGCCACGGCGACATGATCGTGCCGGTGCGAAGGCCCGCTTCGACATGGGCGACCGGAACGCGGCACAAGAAGGCGGCCGTCGCCGCAGCGACAGCGGTCGTGGTGTCGCCCTGCACCACAACCCAATCTGGCGCCTCTCTCAAGATGATTGGTTCCAATCGCGCGATATCCGACAATGCTTCAACCGGAGATCAGCATGAAAGTCAATGCTTCCCTTTTCAATGATCATGACTGCTTGCGAGCGGTGATTGATGCTTGTTTGGAGGGAAGGGCCGGACAGATCGTGCCCGCCAGTGCGCATCCCTCGGCCTTGAGGCTCGACGTCGGCTGTTACTCGGTTTTTGGCGGCGACCCCGGGTCCGAGGATGCCCGCTTCTTACTTGAGGGCGTTTCTCCGAGTCGGGAGCTCGTGTATTCAGGGTCGCCATGGGGGCAACGCATTCAAGCTGTCTTTCCCGACGTCAAAGACCAATCCATGATGACCTTCATCCCTGGCCCCAATTGCCTCGACATGGCCCGTCATCACCTTGGCGGCCTATCTCCTGGCTATGAAATAGCAGAATTAACCCCTTCGATTGCGCGAAATGAGCGCTTAACGCCCAATGGATTTCAAGTGTATGAAACCCACGAGGCCTTTTTTGAGAATGGCTTTGGCTTTTTCGTGGCTCATGAAGGAACCATGGCGGCCCTGACGACCACCTATACGCTGTCTCAAACCAAGGCCGAAATCGCCATTTCGACGGACCCCTCATTTCGTAGGAAGGGCTTGGCTACAAGTTTGGCCAGCGCCATCGTCCTAGAATGCTCACGCAGGGGGCTGGTCCCCCACTGGAGCGCGTCAAACCCCGTTTCGCAACGCATTGCGCGCCGCGTTGGATTTGTCGAAAATGGAGTCTGCCAGGTGTTCATAGCGCCATCCTTGCGCTCTTGAGACCATGGAGAAAAGATCGCTCCCGGCATGGGAGCAGTTCACCTACCAGGCGGTCTTAGATCTTGAACAAACGACCCGATTTGACTTCTTGTACTAAAAGCAATTTCGTGTTGACTTATGATAGTTGGGGCAATCCAGATTAGGAGATTCCATGCCATTTCGCATTCATCAACTCACCTCCGACGATATGGCGCTGATGGAAGCATTATTGACCATCTTCGGCGATGCCTTCGAAGAATCGGATACCTATGGTGGGAACCGACCTGATGCCGCTTACCTCCAAGGCCTGCTCAGTAGCGAGCATTTCATCGCGCTCACCGCGCTGAAGCAGGGTGAGGTTGTCGGCGGGATTGCAGCCTATGAGCTAAAGAAATTCGAGCAGCCGCGTAGCGAGATATACATCTACGATCTGGCGGTTGCCAAGGAATATAGACGGAAGGGAATTGCAACAGCGTTAATCGAGACACTCAGAAAGATCGCTGAAACTCGTGGAGCCTACGTTATTTTTGTCCAGGCAGACATCGGAGACGAACCAGCCATCGCATTGTATTCCAAGCTGGGGATTCGCGAAGATGTGCTGCATTTTGATATTTCCGTACCGGGCGATCCTGGGGCTAAACCCTTAAAGACCAACTACTCGCCGTAAGGCGCCCAAATGTTTTTGATTTGGGTGGCCTGGCGCAGGAACCACTGGCCCTCGCCCTGTTGCGGGTTTTCCCAATCGCGGGCCTTGCCGTAGTTGACCCAGGTGCGCTTCATGTTCTCCGCGGACGCGTGCTCCACCAGGCGGCTGCCATCCTTGGAGCCGAAGTACCAAATGCCCTCCACATCGTCGTGGTTGGCGAGCACCTCGGTAAGCTCGTCCCGTTGGCCGGTGACGATATTGATCACGCCGCCCGGCAGGTCGGAGGTGTCGAGCACTTGGTAGAAATCCGTGGCCGAGAGGGGATAGGGCTGGGAGGGCACGACGATCACGCGGTTGCCCATGGCGACCGGCGGCATGACGGTGGAGATGAAACCAAGCAAGGGCTTCTCCTCGGGACAAATCACGGCCATCACGCCAATGGGCTCGGGCATGGCCAGGGTCACGTTGCGGAAGGGCGTGTGATGCACCAGGCCGTCGTACTTGTCGGCAAAGGAGGCGTAGGTGTACAAGCGGCGGATGGAGAGATCCACCTCGGCGCTGGCCGCCTTCATGGAGGCGCCCGTCATTTGCGAGATGCGCGAGGCGAACTCGCCGATGCGCGCCTCCAGGTTCTCCGCGATGTAGTAGAGGATCTGGGCGCGCAAATGGCCCGGCGCCACGGCCCAGCCGGCTGCGGCGTGAGCGGCCTCCACCGCGTTGCGGATGTCCTTGCGGTTACCCTTGCCGGCCTCGCCCAATACCCGGCCCTTGGCGTCGTAGACGCGGGTGCTGTAGCCGCCGTCCGGGCGCGCCTGTTTGCCGCCGATGTACATTTTGGCGGTGCGGTCGATGTGGGGGCGCGCAAAGGGATTTTCCGCCTTGGCGTCCTTTGCGGGTCCGTGGGGCGCGATGGGTTTGGCCTGCTTGAGTTCGTCCTCGCAGCGGGGTTTCACGTATTCCCAAAGGCCTTCCTTGCCGCCCTCGCGGCCGAATCCGGACTCCCGGTAACCGCCGAACCCCGAGGCCGCGTCGAAGACATTGGTGCAGTTGATCCACACGGTGCCGGCCTTGACCTTGGGCGCGATATCGAGGGCGAGGTTGATGTTCTCGGTCCAAATGCTGGCGGCCAGGCCGTAACGGGTGTTGTTGGCCAGCTTCACGGCTTCCGAAGGGGTGCGGAAGGTCATGCTCACCAGCACGGGTCCGAAGATCTCCACCTGTGCGATCTTGGCGGAGGGCGAGACATCGGTAAACAGGGTGGGCGGGTAGAAATAGCCATCCTTGGGGCAGGCCCAGGAGGGTTGCCGGACCAACATCGTCCCGGTGTTCGGGGTGGGCGAGTGGGAGGGGTGGCATTTTTACGTGATGCAGTACATCGCCGGCGAGGGTCTCGACCGGTCCCTGTCGCGGCTGGCCGGCCCGGCGGCGGGCGCGGCCACGGCCGGTGAGGCGCCCGGGGTGGCTTTCCCGCCTTTCGGGGGCCCGGAATATGACCGATTCGTTGCCCGGCTGGTGCTCCAGGTCGCCGACGCCCTGGCGTACGCGCACGCGCAGGGGATCCTGCACCGCGACGTGAAGCCGGCCAACCTGCTCCTCGACCGGGACGGCCAGCTGTGGGTGACGGACTTCGGCCTGGCCAAGCTCCTCGAACACGACGACCTCACGCGGCCGGGGGAGATGGCGGGGACGCTGCGCTACAGCGCCCCGGAGCGGTTCCACGGCAAGTCGGACGCCCGGTCCGACGTCTTCGCCCTGGGGCTGACGCTGTACGAGCTGTGCACGCTGCGGCCGGCCTACGACGAGGCCGACCCGGGGCGGCTGCTGGCCCAGGCGGCGCAGGCCCGCTACCCCTCCCCGCGCTCCCTCAACCCGGCCCTGTCGCGCGACCTGGAGACGGTACTATTGCGGGCCCTGGCGCCCGAGCCCGAGCGGCGCTACCAGGCCGCCGGCGAACTGGCGGACGACCTGCGGCGGTTCCTGGAGGACCGGCCAGTCAACGCCCGCCGGGCGGGGCGCGCCGAGCTGGCCTGGCGCTGGTGCCGCCGCAACCCCGCCGTCGCGGGCCTGAGCGCCGCCCTACTGCTGGTGTTCCTGGCGGGCTTCGCCGGGGTGGC
>JBGTRP010000778.1:0-3766 GCA_041940685.1 Acanthopleuribacteraceae bacterium | reverse complement strand
AGGACTTTCTGAAAGGGAAACAGCAAATAGGGCGCGGGTTTCAGCAATCGGCTCGCGATCGGCGACAACACCTCGGTTCCGCCGCCATTTTCGTTGCAAAACGTCAGCAGCGCGCTGTAGAGACCTCCATCGAGATGCCATAAAAAACCCTCGCTGGGATTTTTGTAGTACTGCAACCGAAGCGAGCGCGTTTCATCGTCCATAAACCTCAGGCGTTTTCCCACCAGGGACTCGATCAGCTCGCGCAGCCTGCCTTGCGCGAATTCAACGATCTCGGGCAGGTAGGCGCGGATGGCGACCCCGTCGATCACCTGGTAGGGCAGGGTCATGCCCATTTTCCCCGGAATGTGGGTGAAGCGCGCGCGTTCCCGTTCCAACACGGCCTTGAAAAAGCCTCTTTCCTCTCGGGTCAGGAAATTGGGAATCATACGATAGCCGTTTTCCAGGGTGGAATCTCCTACCTTGGCCGCACGGTCCATGTCATATCCCCAGAAAATTTTTCCTATCGAATTGATTTTTTTCGATGAAGTGCATTATACCACCTACCGGTTTCCCCGACCGATTGGGATAGAGCAGCAGGAACCTGTCATCAATTCCGCAAAAGCCGGGGATTAGAAAGAAGGTTTGGGCGCTAAGCGCCATCCCCAGGGAAGAAATCGATCCCGTTTTTCACCTGATCTACTAACGCCTCAGCCAGGGGCGCATCACCTTCCTGATGCATTTTCCTTTAGCTTAACCAGATGCACCAAGCTTCCGGTCCTGTCCTGGTATTGCATACGCCGGACCCGGGCCTGGTCGTCTAAGACGAAGGTGTAATCGGTTTGTTCCCATCCTGGCAGACCGATAAAAAAGGTGGTATCCGATACCGGCGTGAGCGTATAGCCATTGCCGCCATAACGGATTTGGATACGCATATCTTCCGCCGTGATCTTACCCTTCCCATCGAGTGTGCGGTAGACGCCCAGAGAAATCACGCGCCAAACCTCCCCGGACGGGTGTTGGTAATCTCCCAGGTAACTCCGACCCGCGGCCGGCGGTAGTGTGGTTATCTGGCGAACCTTGGAAAAGTCCGGGGGAGGCGCCTCGATGGGTTCCGTTGAAAGGCTCTCTCCCTTCATGAAGGCTAACATTTTTTCCAAAATCAACGGGGAAGACAGAAAAAGGGCATTGGAGTGGCCCGCGTTTTCGATCACCAGGTGGACGCCGTTGGGGAAGCCGGTCAAAACCTCTTCCGCGTTGCGCACGGGCGTTCGCCCATCGAGGGTACCGCTGATAAATAATGCTGGAGTGGACGAGGACAGCGGTGCTCGGAATTCGGGACCCAAATCGGGTATGTCCAGGGCTTCCGCCATTCCGGCATTGGCAAGAATGGCGCCCCCACCAAATAACGCCTCACTCGCTTCCTCATGGATTAGGCGGATTCGGGCGTCGGATGCGCCAGAGGCCGCGTCCATCGCCTCTGCCATGGCCTCCATTTCAAATCGGATCACCGAGGAGGAACCCAAACCGGAAAAGTCACCGCCGGCCAGGCGGTCGTAGAAGGCTGGAAGCGCCAACATGGTAGAAGGATCCCGCAGCATGGTGATACTAATCCTCTCAAGCTCAGGCCGGCCCACGATTACACGGGTCACCGGTTCCCCACCCGGAGGTTGAAATTCGATAGTAACCGGATTTTTTTCAAGGAGGTCCAAGATTTGGACGACAGTTTCTCTGAAGTTAGGGTGATCCTGCTTCGCTACAGGGTCGTCTTGGATCAGAGACTCTAGCTGAGCGAATTGGCGCTCGGAATGGCTAGGCAGCTTGACGGTGTGGTCGGGTCCCTCGACGCCGGCCAGGATGACCCGCTCAATGGAATGCGGGTAGTAGCGCAAAGCCGCTAAGGCCAAATGGGACCCATAGCTGATGGACCAAAGAGAAATTTTTTCCACGCCAAGCGCCATTCTGAGGTCTTCCAAGTCGGCGGCGCTTTCCCTCGTGTTGTAGGCTGCCAAATCAATGCCGTGTTTCCGCCAATATGCGGCGCACTCCCCGGCAACCTCCAATTCCAAGGCGATTAAAGAATCATGGTCCAGAGGCCTCCCGGCGGGCCGTTTCCGGGTTCGTTCGCATTCCTCGAATTTGAAAGGCGAGGACATTCCGGTAGCCCTTTGATCGAAGGCGATTACATCCGCCACCTCGCGGATGGCCATGAATAGCGGAAACCGGCTTGACTTGGCCGTTTGAATCCCGGAGCCTCCCGGACCCCCGGCGAGGTAGACAATGGGGGGGCCTGGTCGAGGGTTGGTACTTTTGAATCTTACAAAAGCGAGCTGAATGCGTTTAGATGAGTCCGCGGCCCTATTTTCGGTAACCCAAAACTTTCCTAACTCCGCGTCTACTCGCGTTCCGTTGTAGGCTTCAAAGATGTGAGGCTCCAAAACCAACCCTAGCTCAAGGGCGTCGTCTGCATCTCGGCCACGATCCTGAGAACAGGTCGGGAATAGAAACCAAGCGAGCATCATGAAGGCAGATATCATAAGCCCGCGATATCGGGGACAGAATCTTTTGTTTTTGCTTAAATGTCGCGGGTAAAGCAACATGAAAACGCTCCCTGAACCTTCTAGGCTGACGTGGGAAACCCAAGGAAGTTGGCCTGAACCAAGGCCTCACCCTCTAAAAACGGGATCAACAGCAGTTACCAGCGGTGTCAGGTCGCCAATTTTCATTTCCTGCAAGTGAACGCCACGTACCCTGGCAAGCTCTAACTGAAAAAAAATACACACTTGGGAACATAAACTCCTAAATGGAAAGGGTCAAGCCGAAATGTGTATTTTTTAACCTTTAGACAAATTTGGAACCAATTTCATCGCGAGCAAAGGCTGGGGACACCACACTTTTCAACCGGAGTTCATATATGCTAGGTTTATTATCATGAATCTCAAAGAAACCCTCAAGCGGCTCGAGGCGCTCGGCAACGAGAAGATGCGCGCGCAAAATGTCAGGTTCGGCGCCGGCGACAATCAGTTCGGCGTCCGACGCGGCGACCTGCGGGTGCTGGCAAAGCAGATCAAGACCAACCACGAGTTGGCCCTGGCTCTCTGGGAGACCGGGAACATCGACGCGCGATTCTTGGCCATTCTCGTGATCAAGCCAAAGGCCCTGTCAGCCGGAGAGGTGGATCGGCTGGTGCGCTCCGTCACTTTTGTGCAAGTGGCGGACTGGCTCAGCAACTATGTGGTCAAGCGCCATCCCGACAAGGAGACCCTTCGCCAAGGATGGATGACCGCCGAGGACGCCATGGCCGCCCGCGCCGGGTGGAGCCTTACCCACGAGCGGATCATCAAGAGTCCGGAAGGGCTGGACCTTCCGGCGCTTCTGGATCGCATCGAGGCGGAAATGGGAAGCGCCCCGCCGGAAACGCAATGGACAATGAACTTCTGTCTCGCGGAAATCGGAATCCGCTACCCCGAGCACCGCGAGCGGGCCATCGCGATCGGGGAGGCGCTGGGGCTCTACCGCGACTACCCCGTTTCAAAAGGCTGCACCTCGCCCTTCGCCCCGATCTGGATCAACGAAATGGTGAGCCGGCAAGCTTGAGCCGCACCGCCGCGTGGCGCGCTGAAAGACCCAAGCTGGCCGCGATCCAGAACCAATCATCGTGAAAAGAGGAGAGCCCGCTGCATGCGGTCGGATGAACCCTGTTTTCGGAACCGAGGTTTCCAGCTTTTCAAGGGCTTTCTGACAGCGGAGGATTCCGCGGCATGGCGGGAGCGCATCCAGGCCAAGC
>JBGTRP010000777.1:0-3770 GCA_041940685.1 Acanthopleuribacteraceae bacterium | reverse complement strand
TATGCGGACAGGGGCGAAGCAAATCTTCCCGTTTGGCCATAATAATCTTCCGACAAAAGGGAAGATTGGCTTGCGGAGGTTTCCTCCGGTCCTGCACGAGCCAAACCAGCTCAGGGAGTATGAATTTCATGTTCGGAACCATCCTCGCACCACGATCGTTCTTTCTCCTTCTCCTTCTGTTCGCGCTACCTGGCCAGAGCCAGGACCGCCACCACCTGCTGGCCTCCGGCCCGATGGTCGGCCACGTGGACATGACCGAAACCCTGATCTGGATGCAGACCAATTCATCCGCGGAGGTCAAGGTTAAATATTGGGCCGAGGGACATAGCGCCAAAACCTCCGAGCCCATCGTCACCCGGGCAGAAAGCTTTTATATTTCCCGACACACGCTCGTGGACCTGGAACCCGGGATCACCTACCAATACAGGATGATCATCAACGGCGAGGAACTTTCCTTTCCCTACCCCTTGAGTTTCTCCACTCAGAAACTTTGGCAGTGGCGCACCGACCCGCCGGAAGTGCGTTTCGCGATGGGTTCCTGCCTTTTCGTCAACGATGCCAAATTCGACCGGCCCGGCAGACCCTACGGCGGCGATTTCGAAATCCTGGAAACGATCTACAAGGCCAAACCGGATTTTATGCTCTGGCTCGGGGATACCATCTACTACCGCGAGGCTGATTTCTACTCCAAACACCAGATGAATTACCGCATGCGGCATACCCGCTCTTACCCGGGTCTGCAACCCCTGCTGGCGTCCACTCCCAACTACGCGATCTGGGACGATCACGATTTCGGACCCAATGATTCCGACCGTTCCTATTCTTTTAAGGACTACTCCCTTTCGCTTTTCAAGGCCTATTGGGCCAATCCTCATTTTGGAATGCCCGATACGCCCGGGGTTTTTGGGAAAATGGTGTGGGCGGATCTCGATTTCTTTTTCTTGGATGACCGCTACTACCGCGCGCCCAATGATTTGAAGGACCCTCGGAAACCGTACTTGGGAAAGGCGCAGGTGCAATGGCTCAAAGATTCGCTGGCCGGAAGCCGCGCCGCCTTCAAGTTCATCGTGTTGGGCAACCAAATGGTCAACGAGTACAGCCGGTACGAGAGTTACGCGCTCTACAATGAGGAGTACCGCGAGTTGATATACTGGATTTCCAATTCCGGGGTAGAGGGGATTGTCATCCTTTCGGGGGACCGCCACTTCACCGAGCTACTTAAATTGGATTTGCCCCATCACTACCCGCTCTATGAATTCACTTCATCGCCCCTGACCAGCGGCGCCTCCAGAAACATTCGCTCGGAAACCAATAACCCGCTGCGGGTACCGGGAACCAAGGTTACCGGGGAGCGCAACTTTGGCATGCTTCGGGTTTCCGGCCCACGCACGGAACGGGTATTGACGCTTCAATGCATCAGTGTTCAAGGTGAAATTCGCTGGGAGCACGAAATTAAACGCGCGGAACTCACCAACAACGACAGTAACTAGAACTCCCGCGAGGCGCCTTTGCAGACGCCCGCTCAATATATTTGGCGGGCGAGCGCCTGGCCGCTGATCTCGGGAACCTGCAGCCCGAAGTCTTTTTCTCCAATTGGCGTTGGCGACAAAACACGCTTTCACGGGAAGGCGCACCAAAAAAAAGCCGGCTTACGAAGAAGCCGGCTAAAGTATGGAGGAGAAAATATGCTGTTAAGACCGTTGAAGCCTTATCTCTTTCACATACTATAACGCCATAAGGCTAGTAAAAGTTCTTGCGCCCCATCAATTTTTGCAAAAAGATTACAAAGCGATGATTAGAGCTTTGGCGGAAATATGATCACGCGAGGTTGCGCGCCAAAGGGTTTCAGGCGGTAAGGAGCGCCCGCGCATGGAATTACACGGACCTCTTCAAGTTAACTCGCGAAGTAAGCGGGACCGACATTGTAAATGGAATGTAAATTGGAAAAAGGCGGGACCGGACAGCATCAGCTCGGCTCCCCGTTCGGACCGCTCATCCTAGCCAAGCGTTGATCGCGCACCTTCTCCGCCACCGTTCGCAAATCCACCACACGGTCAAGCTCATCGGTAATCTCAATTCCCAGAATGGTTTCGATCAGGTCTTCCAGGGTCACCAGGCCGCTGACTCCGCCATATTCATCCAAAACCACGGCCAGGTGTTCTGAGCGCTTCACCAGGGTCCGCATCGCCCGACCAACGGAAAGGCTCTTGGGCAAAACGCTAATCGGCCGCCGAAAGGACTCCAGTTTCCGGTTACGATCGCCGCCCATGGCGATGGAGGCCCAAACTTGGCGCACGATCACGTATCCCTTGATGTCATCCAAACTATCCCCATAAACGGGAACCCGGCTAAAGGGCTTCACCGCATCCTTGGCCAGCATTTCCGCCACGGTGGTAGCCTCCGGCATGGCCGCCATCACCGCGCGCGGGGTCATCACATGACCCACGTTCAAGCTGTCGAATTCGAGGAAGTTGCTGAGCAGGCGGGACTGCATCGGACTGATCGCCCCCTGGCTGGCTGCCAGCGCCACCATGGCGGATATCTCGCCTCGGGTCACGGGTTCTTTTTTGGTCCGCACGATCAGTCTCGTGATGAGCCTGGTAAAGGCGAGCATGGGTTTCATGAGCAGGGTCAACAGGAAGGTGAGGTTCCCAATCACGGGCGCCAAGTTCATGGCGTAAACCGTTCCCAAGGTTTTGGGAATGATTTCGGAAAATATGAAGATCAGCATGGTCAGAATGCCGGAGAAGAGCCCGATCCATTGATCGCCCCAAAGCGCGGCCGCCTGGGCGCCTGCAAGGGCGGCCCCGACCGTGTTGGAGATCGTATTCAGCGTGAGAATCGCGCTGATAGCGTCATCGACCTTGTGCTGCTTGAGCTCCAAAAGGAGTGAGATGCCCCTGCTTTTGGAGCTTTCCCGAAGCTCTACCAGACGGGGGATCTGGGCCGATAGGAATCCCGCCTCCAAAATCGAACATAACAAGGAGGTGGACAACGCCAGGCCAACAATGGTGAATAACAGAAGCATGTGTTAGCCCGAGAGCCCCGCCCGGCGAGTTGCCTCAAAAAAATCGTTCATGGCCGAAATAAATCTACCTCTTCCGCGACCGCGGGCATTTTTAACATGTTTCGGACTTGTTTTACCAGGGGATTTCCTGGCCATCATAGTTGAGGAACCGGCCGGAATCGCCGATTTTCAGAGAATCGATCACCCGGATCATCTCTTTCACGCTGGTTGCCGTATCGATCAGGGCATGGGGGCCACCCATATCGGTTTGCACCCAGCCCGGATGAACGGCCACGCATATGACCGATTTCGGAGCGAGATCCACGGACAGGGTTTTGACAACCGCGTTGAGCGCGGCCTTGGACGACCGGTAAATATAGCTACCGCCGCTGGAATTGTCCTGAATGCTGCCCATTTTGCTGGTGATACAGACCACCATCTTCCGTTCGCTCCGGGTAATCTGATCCACGAAGGCTTCGGTTATCTTCATGGGCGCCATGGCATTGACCGCCATTACCCGGTGCCACTCATCGGGGTCCACATTGCCAAACCCGGAGCGGATGCCGTAAACCCCCGCGTTGTTGAGCAACAGATCGATGGATTCTTCTTCCAACTCCTTGGAAAGCTGGAGAATTCGACTACCGTCCGCGACATCCAATCGGTAGAGGCGGACCAGTTCCTCATCGGCCAACCCACGCAATTCCTCCGCCTTATCAGGGTTACGGCAGCAGGCCAACACCCTCCAGCCGAGACTTTTGTAACG
>JBGTRP010000776.1:0-3776 GCA_041940685.1 Acanthopleuribacteraceae bacterium | reverse complement strand
CCCTCGCCGACCTGGACGGCGGCACCGCGGTCGCCGGCGCGATCGCCGACGACCTCCGGGCCAGCGGCGTCGAGGCCGCGGCCCACCCCGATCTCGCCGTCGCCCGCTGGCGCAAGCTGGTGTGGAACATCCCGTTCAACGGGCTCTGCGCGGTGCTCGACGCCCGCACCGACGACCTGCTCGGGCAGCCGCCGACCCGCGCCCTGGTCGCGGGAACCTATGGCCGCTCCATGTACCGCATCGAGGTCGAACGGCCTTGCTTCACCACCGGCGATTATCAACAAGCGCTCAGCCAGTGGGGCATGGGCGTGAATATCCTGGATTTGCTGCATATCTCCGCCAATTTATGCACGGTCGATTCTCCAGGCGAAAACCTTGCCCTCGGGGCGGTGAATAGGTTGCACAAAGATGGGGCCGAGGGTGAATGAGGGGTTCCCGCGGGGTTCCTGCCGCGCAAAGGACACGCGGCGCCGAATGGGAAGAGGAGGCGACCATGCCGATTTTTGAATTCGACTGGCAGTTCTTTTTTGGCAACTTGGTTCGGATTGTCATCGCCTTTGCCATGGCCTTGCCCGTGGCCCTGGACCGGGAGCTCCATGATAAATCCGCCGGGTTTCGCACCTTTCCCCTGGTCTCGATCGCCTGCTGCGGTTTTATTCTCATTTCCCGGCAGGTTTTACCCGATCCCGCGGCCCAGGCAAGAGTCTTTCAGGGACTCATCACGGGAATCGGGTTTATCGGCGGCGGCGCCATAGTCAAAGATAAGCAAACGGTCAAAGGCATGGCCACCGCCGCCAGCATTTGGAGTACCGCGGCGATTGGGATTTCGATCGCTTGGGATCGGTTGGATATCGCCATGTTCCTTTCGCTGGCCAGTTTTCTCACCCTGCGCTACTTCCCACCGGTGAAGGATAAAATCAAAGAAAACGCGGGCCGGCTCAAAGCGGACGCCGAATAACCAAAGGATTTCCCCGCGAAACTTGGTCCCAAAGCTACCGCCAGGGCGACTTTGTCCCGACACTACCGTTCCCCGGTGTTTTGAGCCGTTGACATGATTTCGCTAACCAGGACTCCCGTTCGAGCGTTAGCCTCGATTGGAAACGGTCGGTTGGCGGCCCCGAGCCTCTCATCGGACCGTTGGAAAGCGGAACCGGAAATGCGGTTCCCAATCGGGTCCCGGCTTGGGGACCATGGGAGGAACGACCATGTTATCGATCCGAAATCTGACCCATACCTACCCAAACCGGGTGCGTGCGCTTAAACATGTCGATCTCGAGATCGGCAAGGGCATGTTTGGCCTACTGGGGCCCAATGGCGCCGGCAAATCATCACTGATCCGGACGATTGCAACCCTGCAGCAACCCACCGCGGGCGAGGTGCGGTTTGGCGATATCGATGTGATCAGCCAGCCGCAAGCCCTGCGCCGGGTGCTGGGCTATTTGCCCCAGGATTTTGGCGTGTATCCCCGCGGTTCGGCTTATGAAATCATGGATCATCTCGCCGTGCTGAAGGGGCTGCGCAATGCCCGGGAGCGCAAGCGGGTGGTCGAACATCTCCTGGCTGAAACGAATCTCTACAACGTTCGCCACAAACGCCTGGCAACCTTTTCCGGCGGCATGCGGCAACGGTTCGGCATTGCCCAGGCATTGATCGGTGAACCCAAGCTGATCATTGTCGACGAACCGACCGCGGGCCTGGACCCGGCAGAACGCAACCGTTTTCACAACCTGCTGGCCGAAATTGGCGAGGATCTGGTGGTCGTCCTCTCGACCCATATCATCGACGATGTCGCCGACCTCTGTTCCCATATGGCAATCCTGGCGGAAGGGCGTTTGCTGTTACGTGGCAAGCCATCGGATTTGATCCAAAAGCTTGAGGGACGAGTTTGGACGAAAACCATCGCCAAATCGCGGCTTCCCGCCTACGAGCGGGACCATCAATTGATTTCCAGCCACCTCTCGGGGGGCCGAACCAAAGCGCGGGTTTTGGCCGCCTCGGACCCGGGTCAAGGCTTCCAAGCGGCAAAAGCCAATCTATCGGACGTGTACTTTTCGGCGATGAAGGGCGCGCGCCTGACCGGCCAGGACAGCTAAAGAATGCCCGCGGCCTGCAAATGAAAACGCCGCGCGCCCAAATGCGCGGAATGTTGAGTTCCCTTCAAACCCAAACCGCCTTGGCCGCTATTTCCAGGAACCAGAATCCTGGTGCAAGAGGAAAAGTCCTTTTGCCTAATCTTCGTGTCCTCCGCGGTGAATTTTGCTGTTTCTCGATGGACTCAAACCAGGAAAGGAAGCATGATGATTTTTCAAGTAGCCAAGCATGAGTTCCGCTATATGACCCGTTCTTTCTCCACGCTGGTGGTATTCACCGTCCTGTTGGGACTTTCGTTCCTGCTGACCGCCAACAGCGGCGAATTTTTGGGCGCCGCCCGCGGTGGCAATGTATATGTCAATTCTCCCTATATGATTACCCTCACGCTGATGCTCCTGGGAATTTTTTCCATTTTCATCGTGCCCTCGTTCATGGCGAATGCCGTCCTCAAGGATGTGGATCACGGCTTCGACGGCATCCTGTTCGCAACGCCGATCACCAAAAAGAATTACCTGTTCGGACGCTTTCTAGGAGCCTTCTCGGCCCTCATCGCCGCGCTTTCCGCCGCGCCGCTGGGCATGCTGCTCGGCACATTTTGGCCATGGGCGGACTCCGAAACGCTGGCGCCGCTTCAAGTGGGGCATTATCTGATTGTCTTTTTCGGTTTCCTGGTTCCCTCGATGCTGGCCGTTGCCGCCTTCATCTTCTCGGTCGCGGTGGTGACGCGGCGCTTGCTGTACACCTATATCACGGCTTTCTTGGCGTTGACCCTATACCTGATTGTCAGTGAGACCAACCTGATCGGTCCCTTGTGGGACCCGTTCATGCACCGAATTGTAGAAGAATACACCCAATACTGGACGGCGGCCGAGCGCAACGCCAAACTCCTGCGTTACGAGGGGATCGTTTTGGCAAACCGGGCGCTCTGGCTTTCCATCGCCGCGGCGCTTTTTGCCATCGCCTTCAAATGCTTCTCGTTTCGAACCAATAGGAGCGGACCCTCCAAAAAACATGAGGAACCGGAGCCGCTCCCCAACAGCCATATCGCTCAGCGGGTTCTCGGCAAGCCGAGTTGGGACCGCCAAACCGCCTGGTCCCAATTTCTTGCGCGCACCAAATTCGAGCTACGGTCTACCCTCTGGAGTCTGCCCTTCCTGATGGTGGTTTGCCTGAGCGCCATTTTGATGGTGGTTTCCATGCTCGACCGGGAGCTATTGTACGAGGTCAATTCCTACCCCCTCACCCGGCTGATGGTTTCGGCGATCACCGGGTCGAGTTGGTGGGCCATGTTGGCCATCCTGGCCTTCTACAGCGCGGACATCATTTCTCGTGAGCGAGCGGATAAATTTCACGAAATCATCGACGCCATGCCGGTCTCCAACCGAATTTTCGTAACCAGCAAGTTGCTGGCGCTCTTGATGATCATGAATGTCGCCCTGATTCTCGGCGTCGCTTTTGCGGTTGCCTTGCAGGTCTATGACGGCAACGTCGCAATCGAGTGGGGCCTATATCTCGAACGGCTTTTCTTCTTTTTCATCCTGCCCTATCTCTACCTAGCGATCTTGGCCTGCTTTTTTCACGTCCTGGCCCCGAACCGTCTGGTCGGCATGGTGCTCATGGGCCTTTTCATTCTGCTCAGTATCGGCATGAACGACCTGCTGGGCTCCGAGCATCCTTTGCTCAAG
>JBGTRP010000775.1:0-3776 GCA_041940685.1 Acanthopleuribacteraceae bacterium | reverse complement strand
GAAGCGGCTCGCCTTTTATGGCGGCTATACCAGGGGACTCGAGGAAAGCGGCATCGCGCCCGACAATGCCGCCAACCGCACCGAGGCGCTGCCTGCGATCCTCACCAGCCAGGTCGATGCCGGGCTGCGCTGGAAGATCCCCGGCGGCATGAGCCTGGTCATCAGCGCGCCGCCGGATGCGCTGTACGCGGCTACCGAAATCAACGAGTGGGCCTATGAGGCGGCCGATGCGGAGAGGAATGGCGAAAACCCGCCCGATTTCCAGACCGCCAAGGCGCGGCTTTCCCGCACCATTCAGGAGGAGCGCAACCCCCGGCTGATGGCGCTCAAGGTGGCGGCCGAGGTTCATGGCGTGGCCTTTCTCAGCGATGATGAATGGGTTTCCGTGGGACTGGGCAAGGGTTCCCGCGCCTGGCCCGTGGACCATCTGCCCGATCCCGGCGATGTGCCCTGGGACAAAGTGTTTGATATCCCCGTGGCTCTGATCACCGGCACCAACGGCAAGTCCACCACCGTGCGGCTTCTCGCCTCCATCGCGGCCAAGGCGGGGCTCGTGCCCGGATTCTGTTCCACGGATTGGATCGGAGTTGGCGATCGAATCGTGGAGAACGGCGATTTCTCCGGCCCGGGAGGCGCGCGCTCCCTGTTGCGCGAACGCGATGTGGAGATCGCGTTCCTGGAAACCGCACGTGGCGGGATTTTGCGCAGGGGACTCGCCGTCAACCGCGCCGACGTGGCGCTGGTCACCAACATTGCCGAGGACCATTTGGGCGAGTACGGGGTGAACGACCTGGATTCCCTGGCCCAGGCCAAGTTAGTGGTTGCCAAGGCCATCGGTCCTGAAGGCTTTCTCGTGGTCAACGCGGATAACCGCCAGCTCAAACAAGCGGCCACACCGCTGAATGCGCCCAAGCTCTGGTTCTCGCTGCACGCGGATCACCCACTGGTCGCGGCGCATATGGAAAGCGGCGGCGATGCCTGCTATCTGGACGAGGATCGGCTGGTGCTGGTGAAAAACGAAAAACAACTGCCGTTGATGGAGGTCACCGAAATCCCCGTGACCATGGGCGGCGCGGCCCGCCACAATATCGCCAATACGCTTGCCGCGATCGGCGTTGCCGCGGCGCTTGACCTGCCTTCCACGGCAATTATTGAAGGGTTGCGAGAGTTTCACAGCACCCCGGAGACCAATCCGGGAAGGGGGAACTTGTTCGAAATCGGAGGCGTGAAGATGTTGGTGGATTTTGCCCACAATCCGCATGGCATCAGCGCCTTAATGGCCCTGGCCGCGGCCATGCCCGCGGCGCGCAGATTGGTCGTGCTCGGCCAGGCCGGCGACCGCGATGACGCGGCCATTCGCGGCCTGGCGCGCAACGCGTGGAAGGCCAACCCCGATTGCATCGTCCTCAAGGAAATGAGCAAGTACCTGCGCGGCCGCGAGCCGGGCGAGATTCCCGCCATGATGGAGGACGAGCTTTTGAAAGCGGGAGCTCCCAAGGAGCGCATCATCCACGTGGGATCGGAGCTGGAGGCGGTTCAAAAGGCGGTTGCCTGGTCGCAGGCCGGTGATTTTCTGTTGCTGGTCACTCATGGCGAACGCAAGGCGGTCTTCGAGTACCTCGACAACCTGAGGCGCGAGGGTTGGAAGCCTCAAGAGGGTTGATTCCGCCGGCGGAAACCGGCTCACTCCGCTGAAATGCTAAGATGCGTGCAGCCGCGCCCAACCACGGGTGCATGGCATTTTTGGTGCTCACGGGAGAGACGCCATGACGGACAGACACGGAATGACCCCCAAACGGGCGGCGATTCTCATCGGCCTTTTGGCCGCGATCCTGATATCCGGTCTGGGCGGTACGGAGCGTGGGCTCGAGGCCGTGGGTCTTAAAAACCTGGAAACCGCCAATCAGGACTATCTGGAGGCCGCCTTCAACCGCTCCCTACGGCTGTTCGCGCTGTTGTCGGCCGTGAAGGTCGGCCTGGCCGTGGTGGAGGGTTCCGAGGTGGGCGTGGGTTTCGGCCTTGAGGTGGGCGATATCGTGCAGTCCACCTACGACCATGTGGATATCGCCTGGAAAACCGTGCTCGCGGCCGCGGTGATTCTGCAGAGCCTTCGATTCCTGCTCGATTCCGCGGATCTCTTGGACCAATGGTTCCTCACCCTGGCGCTGGTGTTCATCCTTTTCATGCTGCTGGCCCGCTGGTTCGCCCCCAATCAGGTTCGCACCAAACGGTCCTGCCGTGACGCCGGACTTCTGTTGACCGTGCTGGCCGTGGCGCTGTACCTGCTGCTGCCGCTTTCCATCAGTGGCGGGCATTGGCTCTCCAACCGCATCACCGCGCCGTCCCTGGAACGGGCCGAGGAGGATCTCGCCCAAATGGAGCGGCGGCTCACCTACCAGGAAGACGAAACGGATGACAGCCTGTTGACGGGCCTCAAGAACACCAAGGAATACCTGCAGCGCATGGGCGCCTACCTCAAGCAGAAGGCCAACGACCTGATGGTGCTGCTGCTTACCATTATTGCGGTCTACATCTTCGACTGCCTGGTGTTTCCGCTTTCCCTTTTTCTCTTCCTGTTGTGGTCCACCCGTTTGACCGCGCGCTACCTGTTCGGCATCAAGCAGGCGCAGAACTTCAAGGAAGACCTGGAAACCATTTTGGAGAAGTTCCACGTGCGAAGGCCTCCGGCCGAACCTCCAATCAGGGGATAGGGGCGGTTGCGGGCCTTACTTTTTTGCCGAAATCTCAATTTCAATAAAAAGCCGCGCTCGCGCGATGCCCGTTGGCTCTGTTCGTCCAACACGAGGGCCGCCGCCTGGGTTTTGAGTTCAAATATACCGACGAACCGAGGCTGACCAAATCCATGCGAATCGCGATGGAGGATCTGCGTTTGGATGAGCTTACTCTCGTCTGCCCGGGAAAGGTATCCTTCCCCATCACAGAAAACATCCGCGTCAAAGGCTTGGAATTGTGGAAAGCCCCCCCGGCCTTGGTTTGAACCGACCTCACAAGTCCTTCATTGAGAGACCGATGCGGCGGCGGGGTCGATCGATGTCGAGCACCTTGACCTGGACGATTTGGCCGGCTTTCACGATTTCGTGGGGATCTTTGATGTAGCGGTTGGCCAGGTTGGAGATATGGACCAGACCGTCCTGGTGGACGCCGATATCCACGAAAGCGCCAAAATTCGTAACGTTGGTGACCACGCCCTCCAGGACCATTCCCGGCTCCAGGTCTTCCAGGGTTTCCACGCCCTCGCGGAATTGCGCGGTTTGGAAGGCGGGCCTGGGGTCGCGGCCCGGTTTTTCCAACTCCGCGAGGATGTCGGTCACCGTGGGGATGCCGAAGCGGGCGTCCGTGAAATCGGCCGGGTTCAAGCGCTTGAGGAATTCGCGGTTGCCGATCAGGTCGGCGAGGGGCTTGCCGCTTTGTGCGGCGATGCGCTTGGCCACGGGGTAGGCTTCCGGATGGACAGCGGAGGCGTCCAGCGGGTTGTTGCCGCCTGGAATGCGGAGGAAACCCGCGGCCTGTTCGAAGGCCTTGGGCCCCAGTCGCGGGACCTTCATCAGCGCGCGCCGTTGGGGGAAGCGGCCGTGGGCGTCGCGGTAGGCCTGAATATTGGCGGCCAGGCCCTGGTTGAGGCCTGAAACGAACGCCAGCAGAGAGGGCGAGGCCGTGTTGACATCCACGCCCACCGCGTTGACGCAATCCTCCACCACCGCCTCCAGGCCTCGGGCCAGTTGGCTCTGGTTGACGTCATGCTGGTACTGGCCCAC
>JBGTRP010000774.1:0-3779 GCA_041940685.1 Acanthopleuribacteraceae bacterium | reverse complement strand
TGTTATTTGATGTCTCATAACTCGTTTGCAAACTACTGGAATGGACGCCTTTTTACAGCCAATCAAGAGTTATCCATAACGGAGCAACTAGATCATGGTGTCAGAGGCTTAATGCTGGATATTTACAAATATGAATATGGTGAGGTTCCCACAATAGTTCTCTATCACGGACACTGGCTCGTTTGTAGTTGGCAAAACGTCTATCTCAAAGATATATTAATTGAAATAAAAGAATGGTTACTCCGAAATCCAGACGAAGTGATTACTGTACAATTTGAAAATAGGGTTAACGATGCGGAGTTAGTAAGTAGGACGTTCTTTGAAGCGGGCATTGAGGATATGATATTTGATCCCGTGGCATCTGATTGGGGTGATGTACTCCAAAATGGCTGGCCCACATTAGAGTGGCTATTAGAGCATAATAAAAAATTTGTATTTTTTGCCGAAAACAAAGGGGATGGAATTCCCTATGCGTGGGATTACGCCATAGAAACAGTATATGGCGGAGACTCCCTTACAGGGAACAATGACGAACGTGCGGAGTCTCTAAACGTGCCATTGTCTAGAAATCGATCACTCTTTACCGTTAACGCCTTTCCCACCTTCTGGCTTTGGGACTGGACACACTACGAAAGAGTGAACAATTATAAAAATCTGCTCGCGCGTGCAACGCTTTGTGAAAATACCGCGAGAATGGACAATGGCTGCCTTACCGTCGTCGGCCATCTCCCTAATTTCCTCGCCGTTGATTTTGTCACCATAGGAAAGAATGGAGGGCCAGCAAAAACAGTAAGTGAAATAAATAGGTTATGGGAGATTGTAGCGAGTGAAAACTGAACACTTATCCATTGACCAAAAGTTTCGATGTGGAGGCCCGTTGGTCCAAAACACCCGTGAGATGGCTCCGCCCAGGCTGACCTCCACGGGCAACTGCGAAAGCCTGTTGGTTGCTCACCCATCGCCGCCCGGCGGAGGGTCGGTACTGGAGATCAACCGATCTCCTGCACACGGACGCGGCGGGACCCGAATCGCAGGTAGAGCGCGGGCACGGCGATTAGGTTCAAGGCGGTAGAGCTGAGCAAACCGCAGAGAATCACGATCGCCATGGGCGCTTCGATCTCGCCGCCGGGCTGCCCGGCCTTCAGGGCCAGGGGGATCAGGGCCAGGCCCGCGGACAGGGCCGTCATCAGGATCGGCGCCAGCCGCTCCATGGCGCCACGGGTAACCGCCTCGAGCAAATCTTTCACGCCCTCTTTCTCCATCAAATGGTGAATATGGGAAACCATCAGAATCCCATTGCGGGTGGCGATGCCGAAGAGCGTGATGAACCCGATGATGGAGGCAACGGAAATGACGCTCCCGGTGAAATAGACGCCCGCCACGCCGCCGATAAGGGCGAGCGGGAGGTTCACCATCACCAGCATCGCGTCGCGGCCCGAGCCAAGCGCCAAAAAGAGCAACACGAAAATGCCGACAACGACTCCCGCGCCGAGGCCCAAGAGCATGCGAGAGGCTGTTTCCGCGCTTTCGAATTGGCCGCCGTATTCGATGTGGTAGCCCTCGGGTAGCGTGACCGCGTTCGCCACGGACCTCTGGATATCTTCCACGACCGCCCGCAAATCGCGGCCGGCCACATTGCACATAACCACGATTTTGCGCTGCACGTTCTCACGGCTGATCATGTTCGGTCCCAAATCCTTGCGGATGTCGGCCAGGGCGTGGAGCGGAACCTGAGCGCCCGCGGGCGTGGACACCGGCAGCGCGCGAATCCTTTCCAATCGGTCGAGAACCGCCTCATCCATTCGGACCACGAGATCAAATGCCGCCTGACCCTCCAGCACACGGGACACTTTTTGGCCGACAAAAGCGGTTTCCACGGTCTCTGCCACGTCGCGGACACGCAGCCCGTAACGGGCAATCGCGTCGCGCTTGAAGCGGATGCGGAGAAAAGGAATATGGGATTGTTGCTCCACGGACAGATCAACCACGCCGGAGACCGGTTGCATGGCCGCGCGCACCTGCTCGGCCAGGCCGCGCAACTCCAGCAGATCTTCGCCGAAAATTTTCACGGCAATATTGGCGCGGGTCCCGGAAAGCATATGGTCGATGCGGTGGGAAATCGGTTGGCCGATGGTGATGTTCATACCGGGCACGATCGATAAATCCTGCCGCAATTGCTCGAGAAAGGTTTCCTTATCGCGATCTTTCATGCGGAGGTTGACATCGATCTCAGCCGCATTCACGCCCTGGGCGTGCTCGTCCAACTCCGCGCGGCCGGTACGCCTCGCCGTGGAGACTACCTCCGGTTGTTGGAGCAGGATTTCCTCTACCAGCCGGCCCATTTTGTCGGATTCCGCCAGCGAGGCGCCGGGCAGGGTGACGGCGCTGATGGTCAGGGTTCCCTCGTTGAAGCCGGGCAAGAAGGACTGCCCCATGTTGCGCAACAGAACCATCGCGCCGAGCAAAAGGAGAGAAGCAAGCAAAGCGATGCTCTTCCAGCGAGGCAGCGTCATGCGCAGGATGGGTTGATACAGGCGCTTGCAGCCCCGCACCAGGGCGGCTTCCCGGTCGCGGCGCTGGGAGGCGGACCGAGGCAGCAGCAGCGAACAAAGCACGGGCGTCAGGGTGAGCGCGGTCAATAGGGAGGCCGCCAACGAAATGATGTAGGCAAAACCCAGGGGCCGCAACAGGCGGCCCTCCACCCCTGAAAGGAAAAACAGCGGCAGGAAAACCAACATGATGATCAGCGTGGCGAAAACAATGGAAACGCGAATCTCTTTACTCGCTTCGAAGACGATGTTCAAGATGGCGCCGGGCGACAGCGCGCCCCGGCGCTCCCGCAGGCGTCGCGCCACGTTTTCCACATCGATAATGGCGTCATCGACCAGGGCGCCGACCGCGATGGCCATCCCGCCCAGAGTCATGGTATTGATGGTCGCGCCCAGCAGCTTCATGACGATCACGGCTACTACCAAGGACAGGGGAATCGCGATGACCGTAATGCCGGTCGCCCGCCAACTGGCGAGAAACAGCCCCACGATCAGCACCACCAACAAGGCGCCGTCCCGCAACGCGGACAGCACATTGGCAACGGCCACCTCGATGAAGTCGGCCTGGCGGAAAATATGGTGGTTGATCTTCATGCCCTCGGGCAAGCTGGCCTGAATATCCGCGAGTACGGCGTCCAAACGGGCCGTCAGCTCCAATGTATTGGCGTCCGGTTGTTTCTGGATGCCGAGAATCACCGCTTCCCGACCGTTATGAGAGCCCTCTCCGCGTTTAAGGGCGGCCCCAATCCGAACATCGGCGACCCGTCCCACCAAAATCGGCTCCCCGTCCACGAGCTTAATTAGGGTGTTGCGGATATCTTCCACATCTTTGGCCCGGCCCAGGCCATGGATGAGAAATTCCTGACCGCCCTCCTGGTAGAACCCCGCGGAGGTGTTTTCATTGGTTTCGC
The DNA here is from genome assembly GCA_041940685.1 of Acanthopleuribacteraceae bacterium. GTDB lineage: Bacteria > Acidobacteriota > Holophagae > Acanthopleuribacterales > Acanthopleuribacteraceae > JBGTRP01. Next base: position 319 of record JBGTRP010000774.1, on the reverse strand, counting down.
GCAGGGCGTCGACCACCTCATGCAGGCCGATGCCGTGGCTGGCCAGGCGATCCGGCCTAACCGATACTTGAAATTGTTTGGTTTCGCCGCCGATAGGAACCACCTGAGACACGCCTGGGACCGCGAGAATCCGGCGTCGAAGCACCCAGTCCGCGGTGGTTTTGAGCTCCATCGGGCCATGACGGGCGGAGGTCAGCGCGATGAACATGATCTCTCCCATGATGGAAGAGACCGGCGCCATGACGGGCGGCTCAATTTCGGCAGGAAGCGCGCCTCGCACGAGCTGCAATTTTTCGGAAACGATCTGCCGGGCCCGAAA
>JBGTRP010000773.1:0-3786 GCA_041940685.1 Acanthopleuribacteraceae bacterium | reverse complement strand
CAAAGCCCCGCCAGCACCCGGTTTTGCGGGTTCAACCGCGCGGATTTCCCCACTTATCGGAGCTGGTAGAGGAAAATTTCCCAACCCGGATGGGGGACGAAAAAAGATCGATCCCGGGATGCGGCTCGAAAAACCCGAGGTTATGGACCACGGCGCCAAGGCGAAGCTGAAGAAGCAGACCGCGGAGGTGGGGCGACAAACCGAAAATACAGCGACTCTCTCCACACCCCGCTAGAAGGCGTGCCGCATGTGCGGAGGAGAATGAGGCCGCCAGGAAGGCCGACAGACTGTCCTGGCGATCAGGGTAGCGGCTGATCGCCTCGGGCATGGCTGATTTTGGTGGTTTTGGAGCCGGGCGGCCTGCGCGTTTTTTGCGTGAAGAACCGCTTCAGTCCGCGCCTCAGGCGCATCTGCGCGTTAATGGCCCAGCCCGAGGCTTCCAGGATCGCGGCCAAGTCTCGCCGCCTCAGCTTATACCAGCCGACCACCGCCGTGGGCACCAGAATCAGGGCGAGCCCGACGCCCAATGCAATGACCAGGTTGCGCCAATGCATTTGAGAGAGGGTTTGGGCGATGAAGGCGAAAGAAGAGCCAACCGCGGCAACCGCGACGCTGGCGCCCATCATCATGCCGCGCACATCCGAGGCGGGCTCGGGTTTTTCCGGTGGCGTTCCGGTTTCGCCGGCCTCCTTGATCGTCTCGCCCATGGTGTTTTCCACCTTGCCGATATGAGTATCCAGGGCGGCTTCCAAATGCTTTTCCCCTGAACCGGAAATTTTTTCGATTTTGGCGCCAAGGAAATTGCCCAAATTGATGAAGGGCTGTTTCATGGCCTCGCGCATGCTGATCGGCGCCTCGACGGTTTTCACCACCTTGGCGTCCCATACCTTGCCGCCGATACTAAAAAAGATGCCCCGTTTGCCCACGCAGATGTTGCCCTTCCCTCCCGCGGTCACCGCGGTGGCGATAAAACAACGCTCCACCGGCTCATTGCGCTCCAGGACGCAATACACCAAGAAGATATGGCTGTTTGCGGCCACTTCCGCATGCGTTTTGGGGTCGGCCACCTTGACGGAGAAATTGAGACGCCTGCCGTCCATCACCAGGGTGCCCAGCTCGAAAAGCGCGGTCTTGCGCGTGTGGTAGAGTTCGGGGAAGCTGACAAAGTTGTTGACCAGCCGGAAAAGCCATTTCTGGTAGAGGCTGAGCTTGAGAATTTTGTCGATCTGGGCCAGGTTCTCTGCGACCTCGCGGTCGGCGAGAATAAGCTCCCGCAACCGGGCCACGAAATCATCGGCGGCGTAGCGCTTGAGCTTGGCCAGGCCCAGGGGCTCCACGGACTGTCCTCGTTTGCGGTCCAACCAATCCTGATAGGGTTGAAAGGTTTGCGCCAGATGCGCCCAAGCGGCCGCGTCCAGTCGATCGACCGGCTCGGCCTGCAGGCGGCGCATCACGCCTTCGCGAAAGGCCTCCAAATCCGCGGAGAACAAGGGGTTGATGGCGCCCTCGAAGGACAATACGCCCTCGCGATTGGCCGGCGCCAGCGGCGCGCTGGCCACCCAAGCATCGAGATCCTCGCGCTCCATCCGCGACCAATCTCCGTCATCGGCGACGGCTTGTTCCAAGGATTCGGGGTAAACCGCGCCCAAGCGGCAAAGCGCAAAAAACTGGTCGATCTTGGAGCGAACCCCAGTGAAAAGCCGGTGCGCCTCTTCCGTGTCCGGACCCAAGGGAAGCAGTCCGGAATCCGCGCCCGCTTCCGCTTCCTTCGCCCAGGCCAAATGCGCGCGCGCCTCGTCCAAAAATTTGTTCAGAATCTTGGTGGAAATTCCACGGGCGCCGCTGGCGTCCAGCTCACTGCCCGATACGCGCATGATATCGCCGATCGCATTTTCCAACTCGGGTTCGCCCGCGTCGCTGGGGCAGATGACGCCGTCACCATTGGACGCGCTGTGGATCAATAGCCGTTTGCGGTCGGCCAAATCCGCCGGCGCAATCGAGGTCGCCGTCTCCTTGCCGAGGATCAGGAGGATTTTTTGCGCGCCCGCGAAAAGGGCCTGGCCCTCTTCATGGGAGACGTCGATCGCATCCAGTTGCAATCGGTCCTCGGCGGCCAACAAACCGGATCGGTCACGCAACATGCGCAAGGTCCAGGAAATCGCTTCCTTGAGTTCATCCGAACGGATGCGCCCATTGCGGTCGAAATCCACCATCGCCAGGAATTGAGGTTCCACGTTGAGGCTGTCCACGGGCGCGCTGGTCGCCACCCATTTGGATTCGTCCAGTTTCAGCACCTGTTCCAGATGGTCGACCTCTGAAATCTCCAACTGAAAGGTTCCGCCGTATTTGCGAAAGACCATGGCCTTTTTTTTTAACAAGGAATCCGCCTCCGCGAGTCGGAGCCCATCCAGAAACAGCGAAATTCACCACGGAGGACACGAAGAGAAGACAAAAGGAGTTGCGTTCATTAATTGCAATGAAAAAGCTTATGCATTTTTCCTTCGTGTTCTTTGGGGTTAAAAAAAAGTGTTTCCCGGCAGGCTCTTGTCGGCCTAACTTATCGCGGAACGTCGCGAAAGGCAATCCTGGGCTTTTGCCCGAACTCTCATCAACGATTTGGAGAGTGTTTTGAGGCCTCTGGGACTAAAACGCGTAAAAACCTGGTAAAGATTGTGCTTTCGTTAGCTGGATTACCGTCGAAATGGGCGCCGCCAACGTATATAAAAGAAAAGGAGGACGTATGAAAAAACTTTTTCACCCCTTTTCTCATATTGCCATTCTGGTTTTGTTGGGAATCGCCTCCGCCACCGCGTACACCCTGGGGTTTGTTACCGAGTTCGCGATTCTCCTGGTTTTGGGCGGTATTTTGGAAATTTCCTTCTGGATGAGGCTGTTCACCCGTTCCAATGGCGCGGCTTGAGAATTTTTCAAAAATACTCGACATTTAGGCCGGGTTGAGAAGACCCGTTGCTGAGCTGAGCCTGACTTGTAAATTCCCATCACCATGCATAGAATATCCGCGCTGCCTTTCCTATTACAAAAGCCGGATCACGCATGCGCAACCGCTGGTACCATATTCCCCAATTCCACCTGCCCTCGGAACACGCGGAGAAACGGGCCGGTTGGTTGGAGTTGTTTTACGACCTGATTTTTGTTGCCGCCTTCATTCAATTGGGCAACGGTCTCAGTTATCATGTGTCGCTTGGCGGATTTCTGGGTTTTTGCGCCGTTTTTGTACCGCTTTGGGCGGCCTGGACCGGTTTTACCTATTTTTCCAATCGCTACACCATCGACGACTTCACCCATCGGCTGATCGTTTTTGCGCAGATGTTTTCCGTGGGCGCCATGGCCGTCACCGCCCCGGATGTCCTGAAGAACCAGCCGCAAAAATTCGCGCTGGCTTACGCCTTTGCACAGGCCATGGTGGCGCTGCTCTACTGGCGCGCGCACCGCACCCAGAAAATCGGCCGCGGCTACAGCCGTTACTGGGGCTGGGTTTTCGGAAGCGGCGCCCTGCTGTGGACGGTGGCGGCATTCCTGCCGCCGCCCTTTTGCTACGGACTTTGGGCGGTAAGCATGGGCGTGTTGCTGGCCTCCCCCTTCAGCCGCCAATCCCGATTGCTCTCCAGGCGTTATCCTCAAGACAGAGAGCATCTTTCCGAACGCTACGGCCTGCTGACCATCATCGTGTTGGGCGAATCCTTCGTCAAGGTGTTGACCGGCCTTGGCGAAGGACAACTCGGCTTGCCTCTCATTGGTCAGGCCAGCCTGGCCCTGCTGATCACC
>JBGTRP010000772.1:0-3786 GCA_041940685.1 Acanthopleuribacteraceae bacterium | reverse complement strand
CCTACCTGCTGGACATCCGCCGCATCAAATCCTTGACCATCCGAGGTGGTGGAAAGTACGAGGCGTTGCTGCACTCGGGCGCGCGCCTTCCCGTGGGCCGCTCGCGCTATGCGAAGCTACGCGAGGCCTTGATTTGATCGCGGCCCCTCCACGGTAATGAGTGTCTCCCAGAACCCCTTTCCGTAACCTGAATGCAGGGACCAAGCCCCGGGATAACTTTTCGATAGCAGGGCGCGCAGGTAGCGGGTCCCCGTGCCCTCGCGCTCGGGTTCCATCGGCTCCGCCAAATTGCGGACCGCCAGCCGCCAGCCTCCTTGAAATGGTTCCATCCGGACGCGAACCTCACCGCCTTCCGTTCCATAGCGGCCGTGCGTCAACGCGTTTTCCACACAAGTAATCAACAGCCCCGGCGGGATCGCAATGGCGGTCGGGGGGCCTTCGAAATGAAGCGACATGGGACGGTCCATTACCAATGCCATGGTGGCCACATGCCTCCGGCAAAGGTCCAGTTCCTCTTCCAAACCCACCCAATCGCGATCGCCAATCTTAAAGAAACAATCCAACTCATCGGCCAGAGACTCCAGCAGGCCGATCCCCTTCTCCGGATTCTCCTCGATCCAGCCCATGGCGGCGGCCAGCGTATTCTTCAGAAAATGAGGCTGAATGCTCTTGCGCAGCAATTCCAATTTGAGCCGCGCGGATTCCAGTTGTTCCGCGATCAGCGCCTCGCGTTGGGCGCGGCTCTCCCACAACATGCGTGCGGCCAGGAACCCCACCAGCAGGAGAAAAACCGGGAAAAACCAGCGATCCGCGAAGCGTTCACCGGTAAAGGCGCTCAGCGCAAAGGTCAGCGCCACCAGCCACAACAGGGGCCGCCACTGCCGCCGTCCCTTGGCAACGCCGACCCCACCCAATATCAGGCTGTAACCCAGTGAAAACTGGAACATGCGCAGGCAGTGGACATCCGGGTCATACCAAAGGAAGGGCATCACCAGGAGCGGGAGCATAACGCCCAAGAGAAAACCGGGATGCCTCAATTGAAAGCGCGCCATGAGAAACCAGGGCAACAACACGCAAACGATTTGGGTCAGGAAAGTAATCGTCACCAGCCGGTAGAAATGATAGGCGTAGGAGTAATTGACCAGGAATTTGCCGTATTCCAGAGCCAGCAAGACGGCCACGGCCAGGCATAACCAGCCAAAACGGAGGATGGCCGGTTCGTTGGGGTGGCGGTAAGCCAGAAAAAAAAGACCGGCCACCAGGAGCAATCCAAAAACCGTAAAAAAGAACCCCGCTTGCAGTTGACGGGACAAAATAAGCGTTTCCAGCGGGGCCAGGGAAACCTGAAAATACTCGTTGGGAACCTGGGCCCAGAAAGAGGATATGCGCACGGCCAGCAAATGGGACCCCGGAGTGGCCAGGTCTTCCGGGATCAAAAACAGGCCGCGATGCTTCCCGGGCGCCTCCCGCTCCCGACCCTGGCCGGGTTCGCCGTTCCTCCCAATGGCAGCCCCGTCCCAAAAGACCTCATAGCTGCCGAGGGTCCGGATCTCCAACGCCAGTGAGCCGGAGCCATGAGAGCGCTCGGAAATGAAAACCGCCTGGCGCGCCCACCACCACCCGACGTCGCGCGCCAGAAAACCGGGCGGGCGTTGCGGCCAATCGCCATCGTCGAAATCGGGCAACCGCCAGGCGGGATCATCGCCCAATTGAAATTTTGCCGCAGGCTCCGAGGAAGGGCCCGCACAGCCCGCCAAAAACAAAAGAAGTAGCATTCCGCGTATCATGAGGTTCTAACATCCTCCCTGGGCTTGGCTCACTTTCATCTTAGCGCGGCTCGGGTGCGCTTGGTTCCCCGGCGGTGCGGTTGGTTCCTTTTCCGCGAACCATTTATTACCGAAGAGCGAAAATAGATACAACATCAAAGGGAGGGATTCGACATGACCATGCTCTTGACGATTTGCCTGCTTACCCTCGGTTCCGCAACCGCATCCAATCCCCAATTTTCAGATTCCGGGAACTGGCTTCAGTACGCGAATGCCGAGGAAGCCGGGTTTTCAACGGCCGGGTTGGAGGAAGCGCGAGCCGCGGCCGAGGCCGGTCCGAGCGCGGCCTTTATGGCTATTTACCGGGGACATGTGCTGGTCGCCTGGGGCGAGGTGGACGAGCGCTACAAATGCCATTCGGTACGCAAGAGCATCTACAGCGCCCTGATCGGCATGTACGCGGCCGAGGGCAGGCTCGACCTCGACAAGTCCCTGGCCGAGCTGGATATCGAGGATATCCACGGGCTCAGCGAGGCCGAGAAGCAAGCCACTATGCGTGATATGATTCGCGCCCGCTCGGGGATTTACCACCCCGCGGCCAAGGAACCCATGTCCATGAAGGAACACCGTCCCGAGCGCGGCAGCCAGCCGGTGGGGACCCATTTCTTCTACAATAACTGGGACTTCAACACCTCGGTCGCGATCCTGGAACAAGAAGCGGGCGTTTCTTTTTTCGAGGCATTCCGAGAACGGCTCGCAATACCGCTCGGCATGCAGGACTTCCGGCCCAGGGACGGGTTCCTGGAATACGATCGAAGCGCTTCACGCTTTCCGGCCCACGCGTTCCGGCTCAGCGCCCGGGACCTGGCCCGCTTTGGCCAACTCTACCTGCAAAACGGCGTTTGGAACGGAAAGCAATTGATACCCGAGTCCTGGATCCGCGAAAGCACGAAGTCGCATTCCAGCTTCGGCCTTCGCGGCTACGGCTACATGTGGTGGGTGATGGAAAAGGGGGCCTTCGACTGGAACCCCGAGCTAAGCGGCTACATGGCCAGGGGCACCGGCGGCCAGTTGGTTTTGGTGTGCCCAGAGGTGGAAATGGTGGTGGTGCAACGGGGCGATACGGACCACAACCGCCATGCCAGCTTCAATGACGCGGCCGACCTGCTGCAAAAATTACTGGCAGCCCGAATCGGCGAACCCAAGAGGCGCCCCAACCTGGTGGAAATGGAGGCCATCCCCCTCGCGGGCCGCCTCCCCGCTCTGGCCGACCGCGATCCAATCACGCTCGACCCCGACACCCTGACGAGCTTCGCGGGCCGTTACGAGATGGGCCAGGGCCTCGTGGGATCGGTGCGCGCCCTGGAGGATCGGCTGGTCATGAGTCACCCGCGTCTGGGGGAGATCGATGTATTCCCGGCCTCGCGCTCCGATTTTTTTGCGTGGAACGCCAATATCCAGGTGCATTTCTCCTTTGACGAACAAGAACGGCCCGTGGCCGCGGTGGTGGATATGTACGGCCGCAAAATCTCCTGCACCCGGGTCGAATGAGGCTCGTGGCGGAAATGGCTGAACTCCGACAGAGGCGGGAACGTATGATGCTTTGAATCACTTTCTCAGGATGGATAAGGTATGAAACGAAGCATATACACCCGCTCAGTATGTCTAGCGCTCCTTCTCTTCTCGGTCTTCAATGCGGCCGCGGGAGACGATCAAAGCAAGCAACCCTCTGATGGCTCCAAACCCAAGTCCTCGGTTACCAAGGGATCGGTCACCATTGACGGTACGGCCATCGCCTACACGGCCCATGCCGGTGAAACCCATTTACGCGATGACGAGGGCAAGGCCACGGCCTCCATTTTCAGCATCGCCTATTTCAAGGACGGGGTAAAAGATCCAGGCGCCCGGCCGATTACCTTCGTGTTCAACGGCGGACCCGGCTCCTCCGCGGTGTGGCTGCACCTTGGTTTGATGGGGCCGCAACGGGTGGTGGTCCCCAGCGATGGCGGCGACGCGGGCG
>JBGTRP010000771.1:0-3809 GCA_041940685.1 Acanthopleuribacteraceae bacterium | reverse complement strand
GCCTGAAATCCAACAGGAAGAGGTGCCCCATGCAACATTTTGATGCCAGGGAAATGCTCGGTTATACCAGAAAGAGGACATTGCGGTTTTCCAGCTTCATTGAGGAGTTCACGCACAACCCCAACCAGTTTTTGCGGACCTCTTCCAATTTATTGGCCAAGGCGATTCAATATTTCGGTTTCAAGATTGTGGTGCGCAGCGGGGAGCCCATTATCAGCTACCGCATTTTTCAAGATATTTTCAACAACGGCACCAACGCGGTCTTCGGCCAGGAGTCGGCCATTAAACATATCGTCGACGCCATCGACTCCGCGGGCAAGGAAACGGGCCCCAACCGAGGTCTGGTTTTGGTGGGGCCACCCGCCTCGGGCAAGACCAACATCATCGATTTGATGACCCTGGCCTTGGAAGAGTACACCAAACAGAGCGAGGTCAAGCTCTACACCTTCTTTTTCGAGTTCAAAGGCAAGAATCGCAACCGGGTGTTGGAGGTGTGGAGCAGTTTCCGCCACAACCCACTACTGCTGTTTCCCACCATTCTCTCCAAGGGCGAGGGCGAGGAAAGCGTGCGCCCCCGCCAGATGCTGTTCGACCACGTAAGCCGCCAACATGGCGGGCGTCTGGTCTTCCCCACCTATTACAAAAACGCGGTTTTGGACAAGTGCAGCCTGGAAATCCTTGAGGGCCTGCTGCAAAACCCCAATAATCGGGGCAAAACCCTTTACGACATTATCGAAGAGTATGTGCGGGTGGAGGAAATCGTCTTTTCCAATGGCCAAGCCCAGGGGATTTCCAATGTCGATGACATGTCCAAACTCTATGTCAGCCATAAAAACCTGGACCTCAGTTCCGATGACAAGGCCATTCTCGATGAGCATCTCCCCGGCCACCAGCTCTACCAGTACCAGGGCGCCATGGTCGCCTCCAATCGCGGGGTGCTCCACATCCATGACGCCTTCAGTGAAAACGGCGCCCAAAGCGAAATCGACTACAAACCACTATTAATGCTGCTGGGCAGCGGCAAGATCTCCATCGACTCCACTCAAGCCTCCCTCGACAATACCGTCATCATGACCACCAACCTGGAAGAGATGGAGCAATTGGAGAAAAGGCTGACTTCCTCCAAGCTGCTCGACAGAATCGAAAAAATTACCGTGAACTACCTGTTGGACGCCAACTCGGAAATGGACATCCTGGAACGGGATATGAACATCACACGGGAAAACTATTTGGTGGACCCCAACCTGCTGCGCATCGCGGCCTACTACGCGGTACTCACCCGGCTGATGCCTCCCAACCGCAAAAAGTTCCCACCGACCTGGAGCGCCCGCAAGCAGCACCTCTACAATGAGATTACGGTGGAGCAAAAGCTCTTCATCTACGCCTACCAATCCGAGGACCCCGTCACCACGATTCAGAAGCTTCCCCATTGGCATCCCTTCCTCAATGAGGCGCTCAAGCTCAAAATCGATCTGGATGACAAACAGGCCCTGCGGGAACTCGTCAAGCGCCATCCAGGATCGGTAACCCTGCACGAGTCCGGCCTTTTCACCAATGAGGAACTCGCCCTAATCGACGACGAATTCATGCGCACGCTCTGGCACGAACACTATCCCTACGAGGGCCGCCACGGGCTCTCCGTCCGCCAACTGCAAAACATCATGCGCAACACCATCTCACGTTCCGACGGCCGCAAGATCCACGTGGGCACCTTTCTCAGCCAATTCAAACGGCTGATCAAGGAAGGCCCCGAAATCCATCATTGGCTGGCCTCGGAACACGCCTACCAGGCCGAGCGCCACTCGGTTCCGAGCAGAAAGATCGGCCGCCACCGTCTGCTGCAGAGCGAGGGCGACTATGGCGATTTCTCCGGACTGGTCAAGGTGGTGCAATACCTGTACTACAAAATTATCGAGCGGGAAATCACGGAATCCACCGTGGACCGCGAACCAGGCCAGATCGAGGCCGACCTGCGCCGCTATTTCCAATACGTCCTGCTGGCCAATGCGGTCGAAAACAAGGCCTTTGCCCATATCATGGTGCCTCGCTTCACCTTCATTGACCCCAACACCGGCGAGAAGGTGGATCAACCGGACCTCAACTACATGTCCTCCATCGAGAAAGTAGTCGCCCCCGAACGGGATCCCATCCATTTCCGCCGCGAGGTCGCCCACAAGTTCCTGGAACTGCAAGGCAAAGGCGATATTACGCTGCAGGAGGACAAAAACGTCATTAATTCTCGCGGCGACAATGTATTGATCTGCTTTAATGATCTCTACAGCGCCTTGCTCTCCCATCGCCGCAGCGTGGACGGCATCAACGCGGAGCAATTGCGAGACGCCTTCTTCCAAAAGAAAAACAACGAGCAGCACTATGAGAATTACCCGCAAAATATCCGCGATCTGGTCGGCGCCATCATCGAGAACATGGTGACCCGTTTTCATTACCCCGAACCCATCGCCCTGGACACGGTGGTGTTCGCCTTACGCAAAGAGATCGTGGACTTCACCAAGATGATCTGCTGACCGGGAAACCCCGAAGAAAAAGGCGTTCACAATCGAGTAGCGCCGGCTGCCGGTTCCGAGAATCGCCTTGTCAGCGGCGGTTGAATACTGTTACCTTGAGTAGAACGACCAACGCGGTGCATCTCCGGAAAAATATCGGGGAAACGCCGAACTCGCGGCAGTTCGCTTTTGGGGCGGCGCGAACGCGGTCGTGGCGGCGCCTCGATCCCGGACCTTCCAGGGCCTTTTTTTGACACGGCCGCAAAAGGGTTGAATGCATCCTGTTTCCTTCCGTGGATAAGATCCCGTGTGGATGGACCAACCCTCGAAAGGAATCACCATGGGAATCGTTTGGACGGGTTTGGCGCCGCATCCTCCGATTATCGTGGCGAGCGTGGGCGGCGCACGTTGCGCGGAGGTGGAAACCACCATCGACAGCATGCGCGCACTCACCCAAGATTTTCTCGACTCACGGCCCGATCGTTTGATTTTGATTTCTCCCCACACCCCCCGTCCACGCTTGGGCATCGGGGGCTGGCTGAACGCGCGGGTGAAGGGCAACTTTGCCCGTTTCGGAGCGCCCGCCACCCGCGTGGAACTGCCCGTGGACCAAGACTGGATGACAGCCTTCCGCGAGGCCTACTCCCAACTCATGGATTTGGGCTCGGATCCATTGGACCACGGCGCCACGGTTCCGCTGAGCTTCCTGACCGAGGCGGGCTGGGCGGGGCCCACCTGTGTGTTGGGCTTGCCTTGGAGCGAGGACGAGGAATTGGACCGCATCGGGAGAGCAATCGCCTCGATTTCCGCAACCGCGGCGGACCGGACCGCGGTCCTGGCCAGCGGCGATATGAGCCACTGTCTACTGCCCGAGGGACCCTATGGTTACGATGAGCGTGGGCCCAGGTTTGATCGCGGCTTCGTTGAGCACATCCAAAATGCCCGCTACCGGGAAGTCTTGAGCATCAATCCCGGCCTCGTGGAGGGCGCCCGCCAGGATGTGGTCGAGTCCTGTCGGGTTGCCTGGACCGCGAGTGGTTACCGCTCGGACAGACATCGTTTTTTCAGTTATGAAGGCCCCTTCGGCGTTGGCTATTCGGTAATGAAATTTTACGGAGACCCGCCATGATTGATTACTGTAGTCTGGCTCGTTCCAGCCTCAATTCCTGGTTGCGGCACGGCAAGCGGCTGCATACCGATTTGCGCGAGGGCCGCCGGGCGGGCTGCTTCGTTTCCCTCCATGACCGCGAGAATCGGCTGCGGGGCTGTATCGGCACCATTGAGGCTACCCGGACGGATTTGGTG
>JBGTRP010000770.1:0-3809 GCA_041940685.1 Acanthopleuribacteraceae bacterium | reverse complement strand
TCTATCCGCGGCGGCCGACTCCAAGAGATGGTGGAAATTCAGGAAAGCCTTTTCCTGGGCGACACCTATTACCACCATGCCCAGATCTATGAAGCCCTCGAAGAACTGGGATTTCCATGCGGCGCGCTCGAGGAGGACGAGGCGCCGCGTTTGGTGTTTGAGCTTACCCGCATCCACCGCGGTCTGCGGACCGGCAGGTTGGGCGCCGCATCGGTGTCGGCCAATCTGGAGGCCATCTCCCAACGCTGGAAGTTCCCTTTCCCATTAAAAGCCGAGGACCTGTCCACGCCTTGGCATCCCATCAACTTGGCCCTCGCTCAAACCCTTCCGTTTTGGGGCGGCTTCCAACGCCGGCCTGGCGATGGTCTGTTCCTCGCCACAGACGGCATCGAGGAAGAGGTGAGCGGCCTCTCCAAGCAAGAGGTGGAGGAAATAGTATGCGACGGGAAACAATCCCTTGAAAGGCGCGCCGGGAAATTATTAAAAAAGTGCCTTGGAAAGAATGGCGGTCTGGACAACCTCATGTTTCTGATCCACGAATAAGGGTCCGCCATTTTGCCCCCCAAGCATCCCCGTGGCTTGGGGCCTCACCCTTAAGGTCGTCAAACCAAAGGGCGTTCCAAGAACCGGTCAAAAAAGTTTTCGAAAAATTGCGCGAACGCTTGACTCCGGCGGCGCTGGAAACCATATTACAAGTACCGACTGTAAACTTAGGAGGTGACCATTACTCCACCGGACCTACAACTAAAAGGTGAGAGTAAAGGGGTAGTCTCTTGAACTACTTTTAAAGTGTGTAGACACTTCATTTCTTGGTAAGAAATAGCTGAAAAAAGGACCCGGTCCCCTAGGGATTCGGGTCCTTTTTTAATTTTGATGTCCGGAAATATTTCTAACGACCGAGGGGATGCGTCAATAGTAACGCAAGCGTTCCACGCCGGAGATAATGCGGGCCAGGCGGGCGACCTGCATGGAGTAGCCGTACTCGTTGTCGTACCAGACGTAGACCACGGCATGGCGGCCATGGGCCAGGGTGGCGAGGGAGTCGATAATCGCGGGATGGGTGTTGCCCACCATGTCGGTGCTCACCACGTCCTCGTCACGGGTGTAATCGATCTGAGCCACGAGCGGACCTTCCAGAGCCGCGAGCCGCAGGGATTCGTTGATTTCCTCACGGCCCGCCTCACGCCCAAAGGTGAGGTTCAATATGGCGAGTGAGACATTGGGCGTGGGAACGCGCACGGCGTTGCCCGTGACCCGGCCCGTGAGTTCGGGTAGCGCCTTGGCAATGGCGCTGGCAGCGCCGGTCTCGGTGAGCACCAGGTTGAGCGCCGCGGACCGTCCCCGTCGCTGCTTTTTGTGGAAGTTGTCGAGTAGGTTTTGGTCATTGGTGTAGGAATGCACGGTTTCCACGTGAACGTACTCGATGCCGAAGCTGTCGTTGAGAGCCTTGAGCGGAGGCACGATGGCGTTGGTGGTGCAGGATGCGGCCGAGAATATGCGCTCTCCAGCCTCCCAGGCGCGCGTATTGACGCCGTAAACGATATTGGGAATATCGCCCTTGCCGGGCGCGGTCAACAACACCTTGTCCACGCCCTTGGAGCGGAGATGCAGACCCAGACCATCGCGATCGCGCCAGACCCCGGTATTGTCGATCACCAACGCATCGCGGATGCCGTACCGCTCGTAATCCAATTGTTCGGGACTTTCCGCGGAGATGAATTTCACATAGACGCCGTTGGCCACGATCGCGTCTTCCTCTTCCAGGATGACCAGGTTGCCCTTGAGCGAGCCATGCACGGAGTCCCGCCGCAATAGGTTGGCGCGTTTGCTCAGGTCGAGCTTGCCGCGGCAGACAACCGCCCGCAGGCGCAAGGCCTCGCCGCCCCCGGCCTGTTCTACGAGGATGCGCGCCATCAGGCGGCCGATCCTGCCAAAGCCGTAGAGCACCACATCGCGCGGTTCGAAGCGGACGCGGGCCTCGCCCAAATGCGATGCCAGACGCTCCTCCAGGAACGAACGCAGCTCGCTCTGCGGGCGAGTGGCTTCTTTCCACTGTAGGGTCAGCCTGCCGATATCAATTCGGGAGGGGCAAAGCGGCAGCTCCGCCAGGGTTTCCATAATGGGCAAACTGTCCTCGATACCCAAATCCGCCTGGGAAATTTGACGGGCGTATTGATGGCTTTTCAGCACTTCTACCGGGCTCTTGTTGACCATCACACGCCGAAAAATTAACAATTCAACCGATTTTTCCACCCATAGGCGGTAGATGGTGGCAATTGCGCGCACCGCCAATTTTTCCTTCTCAATCCAGTCCTGCAACTCTTGCTTGTAATCCATACTCATCCCCTTCTTCTTTGCCTAAACGGGATTCTTCGCTTTCCCGCTTCTGGACCGCACCCCGGTCCGAAACCCCTCGCGACCACCTCCCCGGGCGTAAGGCAACAGCTTGGCGCGCGGGGCGAAGCTTCCAGCCGGGTCAACCACTCTCCATCGGCGGTGAGCCCGAGTCTCAAGACCGCGATGCCATAAATCATACTACCCAACCCAAACTTGAGGAACTTAGATTTCGATTTCTTCGGCGTTCTTGGGCCCGTGCCGGGGCCCTCCCGCTATTGGGAATCGGCCTTTCAATCAAGATTCAGCTTGTGATGCGGCCATGTCCCATGTTACAACCCGCGGGTTTGGCCTTAAACGCCGGCCGAAGCGCCCGACCTTCAGAACCCAAACCCCCGGGAGAGGATTTTCATGACCAAAGCCACCGAGCGCAATTCGCATTTACGCAATATCGCCATCATCGCCCATGTGGACCACGGCAAAACCACCCTGTTGGACGCCATGTTCCGCCAGAGTGGTCTCTTCCGTGAAAACCAGAACATCCAGGAACGGGTGATGGACAACATGGACCTGGAACGGGAACGCGGCATTACCATTTCCGCCAAGAACTGTTCGGTCATGTACGGCGACACCAAGATCAACGTGCTCGACACGCCCGGCCACGCGGATTTCGGCAGCGAGGTGGAGCGCGCGCTGATGATGGTGGATGGGGCGCTGTTGCTGGTCGACGCCTCAGAGGGTCCTCTGCCGCAAACCCGCTTCGTGCTGCAAAAAGCCTTGGAGCGGGGATTGGCGATCATCGTGGTCATCAACAAAATCGACCGGCCGGATGCGCGCGTGGCAGAGGTTTTGGATGAAATTTACGATTTGTTCATCGACCTGGACGCCACCGAGGCGCAAATCGATTTTCCCGTGGTCTACGCCATAGGCCGGGAGGGCGTCGCTCAGTCGGCATTGGAGGAGAAGGGCGAGGATTTGCGCGTGTTGTTCGACCTCATCATCGAAACCGTTCCCGGCCCCGCCTACCAGCCCGGCGAACCCTTGCAGATGCTGGTTTCGGATTTGAGTTATTCCGAATACCTCGGCCACCTGGCCATCGGCCGCATCTCCAACGGGTCCGTGCGGCGTCAGGACGAGCTCGTCCGCATCGACGAGGAGGGACGCGCCCGACCCTTGCGCATCTCCAGCCTCCAGGTGTACGAGGGCTTGAGCCTGCGCGAGGCGGACCGCGCCGAACCCGGCGATATCGTCATCCTTTCCGGGGCGGCCGAGGTCCACATCGGCGACACCATTTGCGCCAAGGACAACCCCAAACCCCTGAAACGCATTCGCATCGACGAACCGACAGTCTTTATGCGCTTCGCGGCCAACACCTCTCCCTTTTCGGGCAACGAGGGCAGCATCGTGCAATCGCCCAAGATTCGCGCCCGACTCCACAAGGAAACCCTGCGCAACGTGGAGGAGTCCATCGCGGA
>JBGTRP010000769.1:0-3815 GCA_041940685.1 Acanthopleuribacteraceae bacterium | reverse complement strand
TCCCGCGCCCTCCTTCGGGTATGACGGCCATCTGGACAACCCCGGCGGAGAGGATGACAATGGCCGCGCGCTCAGCCTGGTGCTCTACCTCAACGATCCGAAGAATCCCTGCCGGGGTGGTGAACTGGCCCTGTGGCGCGCTGGCGCCGGGCCGGGCGAAGAAGCGGCCGCGGTCCTGGCGCCCCGGCCGGGCAGCGCGGTTTGGTTCGACTCCCGCGCGGTGGCTCACCGGGTGATGCCGATTGGGGAAGGACCCGCGCGGCGCGCGCTCAGCCTCTGGTTTCAGGACCGGCCCGGCATGCCGCGAGCGGCCATGGCATCCCTGCCCTCGCTTTCGCTAACTGATGTGCTGGCGGGTGTGCCCGCCCCACCCTTGCCGGATGAAAGGCTTTTGTTTCACGAGTTGCGGGATGATGCGGAAAACGGCGTTCTCCATGTTTCCAGCCGCGGGTCGAAGCGGCCGCGGGTCGGGTTGGTCAGCACGGTGTATCGGGCTGGAAAAAGCCTGGAGCAATGGTGCGCCCATCATTTCGCCTTGGGTTTCGACCACATCGTCCTGGTGTTCGACCATCTGGACGACCCGGCCGAGGCGGAAGACGCCCAACGGCTCCGCCGGCGGTTCGGAGAGCGGCAACTCAGCATTTGGTCCGGGTCTGAGTTGCGCATGGAAGCCTGGCCGATGTTGACCCGCTCCGAGACGGTGCGGAAGCTTTTGCCCTTTGCCCGGTTCGGCGGATCTTCCTCCGCGGTGGCCGCGCGTCAGACGCTCAACGCCACGGTCGCGCTCCAGGCAGCGGTGGGAAAGCGACTCGGCGGAGCGCCGCTTGATTGGTTGCTGCACCTGGATGCCGACGAATATTTCTACCTGGAGGGCGCCCATCGGGGCGGCGGCGATCTTCACCAGCATTTCGCTCATGCCGGTCAATTGGGCTGGAGCCGGTTGCGCTACGTCAACCACGAATGGATGGCGCCGGGGGACCGCGAGGAGGGACCCTGCTTCAAATGCAACCCCAGGTTGGCGATCGCGCGGCTGGGGGGCGCGGGATGGTCGGCCCTTACGCGGCACTTGAAAATGGCGCAGAACGACCGCCGTCCCTGGTTTACGGGCTACCACAACGGCAAGGCCGCGGTGGCCGTGAAGCGCGCGGCCGCCGCGGCCGGCGTCCACGATTGGTATTTAGCCGAGCCGGTTTCGCCGCGGGAGAGCGGGTTCCTGGCCGGCCCCTGCGTGTTGCATGTTCACCTGGCCTCGGCCGCCGCGTTTTGCCGCAAGTACCTCTCCAAGGCCGCGGACCCCATGTCTGAAAAAAGCGGTCTCTTTCCGCCCTCGCCCGTGGAAGTGGCGGCCATGGGCCTGATCCGGCAATCGCGGCGGGAAGCCTGGGACCGTTCGGAACTGGAAAAGCGGCTACACGCGCTTTACCACGATCTGATCTCCTTTTCCCCGCAAGAGCGTTCGCTGCTGGAGGAAGCGGGCCTCTTGATGAGGCCCGAGCTTTGCACGTCTCTGACGGATAAGGCGGGGAAATAGGTAACAGGTTACCGCGACAGCTCATAGGTTCGCTTTTGCAGGTAGTAATAATCTTCTTTTTCGTCATAGAGTGTCACCCAGAGATGGTTTTCCGTTGCATGGACAATGGTGTGAGACTTAGGCGTTTGAAAGCTGCCGATCTCGCCCCCTTCGCCGTGACCTTCACCTGGCCCAGGTAGGAAACAAAATCGCTGAACTCGTCGTTGCGGATTTGCCAAACCACGGACCCCTCAAGGGCCCAAAAAAGAAACCATACAACCATGCCACTCTCTTTCCTGGCGGGAAAGCGCCGATAGGGTGAATCAACTTATCACAGGCTGTATCTAATAGTGCGAAAAATAGCTTTTTTGGATCAATGAAATTTTACGCGCTTACTCCGCCTTTATGAGCCCCTGCCTATCAGCAACCTGGAGCGCGCGTTGGGCTGTTAAGGTTTTGGGGTGATCCTCGCCATAAATTTTGCGATGTAATTGGAGCGAGCGTTGTCGGGCCTCCGCGGCTTGGTCTGGCCGCCCCAGATCCCCATAGGCGCGCGCCAGGTGCTCCAGAGTGGTGAGGAAGTAAGGGCTGTCCTCGGAGAAGAGTCTCCTTTTTGCGGCCAGAACGCGTTCGTGAATGGCGACGGCCTCGACGTACTTCTTTTGCTGGTAGCGGCAGAAACCCTTCAGATCTTCCGCCTCGAGCGTGAAGTGGTGCTCCTTGCCGAGCGCCTTTTCGAAGAGATCCCGGGTCCGCGCAAGCAGAGGCTCTCCCTCGGCGGTCCGGCCGGTCTCGATCAGGATTTCGGCCAGGTTGTACATGACCATGCCTGTTTTGGGGTGGTGTTTGCCGAATTTTTGTTCGAACATCGGCAGGATCTCCCGTTGAACGGCCTCTGCCTCGCCGCTCCTGCCCAACTCCCGCAACAGATTGGCTCGGTTCATCTGGAGAGCGAGAAGCCCTCGATTCTCGGGTTGGAGGAAGGCTCCCTTCAACGCCAACAACTCGTCGATCTCGGCAAGCGCCTCCCGCGGCCTTCCCAAGTCTCCCAGCAAGGTGGCCAAATTGGACCGAATCGCCATTACTTTCTTGTCCTTGGGGCCGAATACTTGGTTGGCCGCCTCCAGGTTTTCCCGCATCAATGCCTCGGCCTCGGGGAATTTGCCCTGATAGACAAGCGCCAAGCTCAGAGAGCTGCGCACACTGATGGCATTGGCATCCAGGACTCCGGTCGCCGCGATCTGTTTTTCCAGTAAATCCTTCAAGTGCGTTTCTGCCCGCGCGTATTTGCTTCCGGACATATAGACGTTCCCCAGGCCTTGCAGCGCCAGGCGCTCCACGGCGTCGGCTGGCATGGATCGGCGCCAGAGTAAAACCTTCTGAAGTAGGTTTTCGGCTTCCTCTAGTTGCGCATTTCGTTCCAGGATCGCCGCGAGCCGGATGGCGCAATTCGCGGTGAAAACATGGCCGGCGCCGAGAACGGTTTCACATTTTTCCAGGCAATCCCTCAAAAGCGCCCCCGCCTCGGCCGGTTGATCCGACATCAGAAGCGCCTCGCCAAGGGAGAACTGGGCCTTCAAGGTGCGTTCATCCATGACCCCGTGCAAGTCTAGATGTAGTTTGTAACTTTCGCGCAACAGCGCCACCGCGTCCTGAGTCTCGCCCACCCTTTGAAAGGTGCGGCCCAGGGTGTACATGATTGCGGCTTTCAATCGGGGTCTTTGCCCGAATTTGGGCTCGATTTGGTCGCGGGCATCGTCCAAAACATCGATGACCTTGATATGCCTGCCCTTTTCCAGCGGTCTGGGGGCCATCAACATATCGGACACGTAATCGTGAATAGCCTGGGTTTCGGTTTGCGCCTGGCGTGCGCGTCGCGTTTCCCTGTCGGCGGTGAACCAGCCCCAGGAAGAAAACAGCACGCCCAGGCAGAGCACCGCGATCAACCCGATCTGAAGGCGTTGCTTGACTCTGCGCGCGGGCAATTGCTTGATCCACAACAAGCGGGAAGCCAATTGTGTCGCGCTGGGCCGGGTCTCGGGCGTCGGGGAAAGACAAGCCTCGGCCAGGCGCCTCAGCGACTTGGGCAACCCGGGCCGCGCCTCATCGAGGGTCAGGCGCTTGCCGTCCACATGTTGGGCAATGATTTCGGGCAGGGTTTTGGCCTCGATGGGAAAACGACCCGACAGCATGTGGAACAGCACCACGCCCAGGGAATAGATATCACACGCGGGTTGCGGGGCCTGGCCCTTGAAAAGTTCGGGGGCCATGAACATTGGGGTGCCGAAGGATAGATTCCGGTTTC
>JBGTRP010000768.1:0-3823 GCA_041940685.1 Acanthopleuribacteraceae bacterium | reverse complement strand
CATATTTTCTCCTCTCCTGCCGAACAGGCGGCAGTTTTTCACCGCTTTTAGGAAGCGTGGCCAAGCGGTTGATTGGGGGCTTTCATCCTCGTCGGGGCCTCTAGAACGAGGCCTCCGCACGGGGAGAATAATCGCCACGAAGGTCCCTTTGCCGACATAGGACCGAAAGGGTTCGAATTGAACAATCCTGGCAAGTATGTCGGTGAAAAGCGGGTTTGGGTTCAATTCAAGGCCGCCAAACCCAATCCGCGGGCCATGGCCGCATCATGCGTAAGAATCCAGCCTAAATTCAAGAAAAACCAATCGCAAAAAGGACGCCTACAACGCGGGTAGGATCAGGATCGCGGCGCATGGAGCGGCCTGAACATCCATGTGTCCTTTGTTTCTTGGGTTTGTTCCCATTTGAGTATGGTGACAATCCGCCAAGATCCTCCTCAAAAGATTACCGGATTCCCGGCCAACAGCGTGTTCCCCTCTTCCTTTTCGCGGAGTAGAATCCAGGTCTCTCCGTGCGGGGCGTCTCTTTGGTTTTGTCCATCGGATTGAGACAGGGTGACTTCTCTTTCTAAAAACACTAACCTTTTCCCGGCTTCCCTTCGTATGTGATGATGATTCTTCGTCCATACCAGCCGAGAAGTGGGGCGAATGATGGTAACGCCGTGTGGCCACTGCTTTTTCGAGAATGGGGAGAGGTTTTCTCGCGAATACGCGTTCGGCGTCCGGGGGAAGCGTGGAAGCGCAGACCGGTAGACGCGAACGCGGGCCACGGCAATTTTGGATTGGGAGCTTCGTGTATGAAAATGAGCCGCTACGGTTTGGCTTCCGTGGGCTCCAGGTTCCGAGGCATTGGGTTGATCGCATTGCTGATCGCCTTCTTGCCCATGGCCTGGGCCTATCAGGAACGGCCGCATATTTACGCATTGGAAAACGTCAGGATCGTGGTTTCACCCGATCGCATCATTGACAAGGGAAACATCGTCATTCGCGACGGATTGATCGAGGCCGCGGGCGCGGGGATCGCCATTCCCCCTGAAGCGGAACGCCTGGCCCCGGAGGACGAAGAACAGTGGACCGTCTACGCCGGCTTCATCGATGCTGCCTCGCATATCGCGCTGGCAGAGCCTAAAAAGGACGCGGACGATAACGAGAACAAAGACAAGGAAAAAGGGAAAGAGAGCGGGACCGCTCACGATATCGCCATCATCCATCCCGAAAAGTCGGTGGTGGAGATGCTCGATCTGAGCGCCAAGAATGTGGCCAAGCACCGAGAGTTGGGCTTCGGCATCGCCCATATACTGCCCAAGAAGGGCTTGGTTCGGGGCGCTTCCGCGATCCTGGTGCTGCGCGATGGCGACTTGCGCGAACGGCTGATTACACCCGCGTTCGCCCAGGCCCTTGCTTTCGAAACCCATGGCAGTTATCCCAATTCGCGCATGGGCGCCATTGCCGCGGCGCGCCAGTATCTCTACGACCTGTCCTGGCGGCGGGATTGGAACGAACGTTACGAACAAAACCCCACGGGCATGCGCCGGCCCCCCGTGGCCGCGGGCGACGAAGTCTTTGAGCGAGTCCTGGAAGGCGAGACGCCCCTGGTGCTCGTGGCTCGCGATTACCTCTCCTATCCGCGCTTCGCGGATCTGATTGCCGAATTCTCACTCAACAACACCATGGTTCTGGCCGCGGGCGATGAATGGCGCGACCTGGACATGGTGAAAAAGGTCGCCGCTCGGCTGTGCTACCCCCTCGCCATGCCCAAAAAGCCCGGCGTGGACAAGGAAGAAAACACCGGCGCCGTCGCCATGGCGGCCATGCAGAATTATTTGGCGGCGCCACGGGTCCCCAAAATGATGGGTGACGCGGGAATCCCGTTCGCCTTCACCACCGCGGGCATGGACAAACCCGAGGAATTGCTGCCCAACCTGAAAAAAGCCGTGGACGCGGGATTGAGCGAGGCTCAAGCTGTGGCCGCGCTCACCACGGTCCCGGCCGAATGGCTGGGTTTGGACCGCATCGCGGGCACCGTGGAGGCGGGCAAGCTGGCCAACCTGGTCGTGGTCGAGGATTCGTTGTTCGCCGAGAAGCTCAAAATCAAATACGTCTTTGTCGATGGCGTCTACGACAAGGTGGAAAAAGACAAAAAACCCGCCGGCAAAAACGGCAAGAAAGGGTTGCTCGGCGAGTGGAGCATTGCCATGGAAATGCAGGGCCAGACCCAGTACATGACCTGGACCTTTACCGGGGAGGCGGGCAGCTATGGCGGCTTCTATGAAATGGGCGACCAGCGCGCGGACTTCATTAGCGTGAGCCTCGAAGGCGACAATCTCGTCATCGTGGCGCCGACGCCCATGGGGAACATCACCATAAACGGCAGCTTCGAGGACGGACTGATCGAGGCGGAGGCGTCGGTAAACACCGGTCAGGGTTCCATGAACATCAACTTTACGGGGTCCCGGCCCGACCATCGCGCACAAGGAGGTCAACAATGAAGCGATTTCTATTTCTTTTGCTCACCCTGTCCGCGGTCGGATCGTTTGCCGCGGAAAACCTGGATGACCTGTTGGCGGTCCGACCCTATCCCGGACCCGTGGACACGCCCAACCGGGTGCTGATCAAGGGCGCCACGGTATGGACGCAAAGCGATTCCGGCATCCTCCAAAATGCCGATGTGCTGATCGTGGATGGGAAAATCGCCCGCGTGGGGAACAATTTGAGGCCCGGCAAGGACGCGTTCGTCATCGAGGCCGAGGGCAAACATGTCACGCCCGGTTTGATCGACGCCCACAGCCACTCGCCCGTGGAAGGCGGCTGGGCCGGCAGCGTGAACGAGGCGACCAACAACGTCACGGCCGAGGTGCGGATCATGGACGTCTTCGACCCGCGCGCCCCTGCCATCTATCGCGAGTTGGCCGGCGGCCTGACCGCGGGCAACCTGCTGCACGGTTCCGCCAACGCGATCGGCGGCCAGAACGCGATCTTCAAATACCGCTACGGCGCGTCCTCACCGGCCGACTACGTCATCAAAACCGCGCCGCCGGGCATCAAATTCGCCCTGGGCGAGAACCCCATCCGCGTGGGCGGCAGCGACCGCTACCCCAACTCGCGCATGGGCGT
This sequence comes from Acanthopleuribacteraceae bacterium, assembly GCA_041940685.1. Lineage (GTDB taxonomy): Bacteria > Acidobacteriota > Holophagae > Acanthopleuribacterales > Acanthopleuribacteraceae > JBGTRP01. The sequence continues at coordinate 712 of JBGTRP010000768.1, read as the reverse complement.
GAACGCCAGCATCCGCAACGCCTTCAACCAGGCATTGGATTACCGCGCAACCTGGCGCGCCTATGAGGCGCTGCCCGAGGCGGAGCGGGCCCGAACCGAGCCGCCACGCCGCAACCTGCAACTGGACGCTATCGTCGAAATCCTGGAAGGCAAGCGCGCGGTCCACAGTCACGGCTACCGCCAGGACGAGTACCTGGGCCTGCTGCGCCTGGCAGAGGAGTTCGGCGTCAAGATCGCCACCTTCCAACATGTGCTGGAGGGTTACAAGATCGCCGATGAAATGGTGCGTCACGGGGTGGGCGGCTCCACCTTCGCGGACTGGTGGGCCTACAAGTTCGAGGCCTACGACGCCATTCCCCAGAACGCGGCATTAATGCATGAACGCGGGGTGCTGACATCGGTGAACTCCGATGATGAGGTGCTCGCGCGCCGCATGAACATCGAGGCCGCCAAATCCATGCGCTATGGCATGTCGCGCGAGGAAGCCCTCTCGCTGGTCACCCTTTACCCCGCGCAACAGTTGGGCATCGCCGACCGAACCGGTTCGCTTGAAAAGGGCAAGGACGCGGATGTGGTCATCTGGAACGGCGACCCGCTCAGCATCTACAGCGCGGTGGACTACACCCTGGTAGAGGGACGCATCGTGTTCAGCGTCGAGGCCGATCGCGCCCACCAGGAGAAGGTAACCCAAACGCGCGCGGCCCTGATCGAG
>JBGTRP010000767.1:0-3829 GCA_041940685.1 Acanthopleuribacteraceae bacterium | reverse complement strand
TCTCGCCAACTTTCCCCTTGCTGGGTGGCCCTAAGCCCGGCGATTTGCCGTTATGCTAGAATACCTCTCAATCATGCGGATAGGCAGGTGGATAGTAGGGCTGATCGCCAGAGGCGCAGGGTCCTGAACCTGATATCATCGGTAGATGATCTTAGGGAGGCCTCGCTTTTGATTGAGGCGCCTTCCCAGCCGAAGTAGTTGGTTTTTATCGAGTTCTTACCTTTCTAGCAAAGGGAATTATGGTAACTTAGCTCGTGCCGAATCGTATGCAGTTTCGTCTTCCTTTAGAGAAGCAAGTAGGAGGGATGCTTGAGTAACCGTTTCTTTTCCAAGGGCGGCGCCCTGGCGTTGGCACTGTGCTTTTGCCTGGCAGTTTTGCTTGGTTCCGGCGCTTTGGCCAGCCCAACCACGGCGGCGCCGGGAAGCCAGGCCGTGACGCAGAGTACGGTGTTGGCCATGGCCGCGGGCGGTTCCTCGGGAGAGCACGGCGAGAGCATTACCCACCGCATGATGATCCTGATGCTGCAATTGGCGTTGATCATCATCGCGGCGCGCATCGGCGGAGAGATTTTTGAACGGTTTTTGAAGCAGCCCGCGGTTCTGGGAGAGCTCGCGGCGGGCATGCTGATCGGCCCCTACGCCCTGGGGCCCTATCTCGGCGTTCTGGGCATCGGGCCGCTTTTTCCCTTGCTTGATGGGTCCTTTCCCGTGAGCGGCGAGTTGTATGGGATCGCCACCGTTGCCTCCATCATCCTGCTGTTCATGGTGGGATTGGAGACCGATTTCTACAAGTTCATGCGCTACGCCGGCCCCGGCGCCGCGGTGGGCGTTGGCGGCGTGCTGGGTTCCTTTATTACGGGCGACCTGATCTACGTCTGGTACTCGGGCGACAGCTTCATGAGCCCGGCCGCGCTGTTTATGGGCACGGTCTCCACGGCGACCTCCGTGGGAATAACGGCCCGGGTGCTTTCTGAAAAAAAGAAGCTGGATTCCGCGGAGGGAACCACCATCCTCGCGGGCGCGGTGATCGACGATGTACTGGGCATTTTGATTCTGGCCGTGGTTGGCGGGGTTGCCGCGGCCGCGGCCATGGGCGACGGCAACGGCGTGAACTGGCTGAGCATCGGCCTGATCGCGGTCAAGGCGTTCGGCTTTTGGTTGGTGGCCACGGTATTGGGCATTTTGGTTTCGGGTAAGCTGGCCTCCTTCATGTTGAGTTTTCGGACCGCGGGCGCTCCAGTCGCGCTGGGCGTTGGGTTCGCCTTGCTGATGGCGGGAATCGCGGAATCCTTCGGGTTGGCCATGATCATCGGGGCCTATAGCATGGGGCTTTCGCTTTCCAAGGAAGAGATTTCCCATTTGCTGGAAACCAAGCTACGGCCCTTGTACGCCTGTTTCGTGCCGGTATTTTTCGCGGTCATGGGCATGCTGGTCAATTTCGAGGCCATGCTGAACGCGGTTTGGTTCGGTTTGCTCTACAGTGTGATTGCCGTATTTTCCAAGGTTCTGGGCAGTGGGCTGCCCTGCTTTTTCGTGGGATTCAACCTGTTGGGCTCCACGCGGATCGGAATCGGAATGCTGCCGCGTGGGGAGGTGGCGCTCATCGTGGCCGGCGTCGGCATCAGCCAGGGTTATATCGGCCAGGATATGTTCGGCGTGGTCATAATGATGACCTTGATCACCACCGTCATTGCGCCGCCCGTGCTGGTTCGTTTGTTTAGCATCCAAAAAACCGGGGTCAAGGGCGAAATCGAGTCTCTTAAAAAAGAGCCGGAAAAGTTGTTTTTCTTCGATTCGCTTACCTGGACCAATCATGACCTGCTGATTAGCTGTATTCAAAAAGCCTTTAGCGATCGGGGTTTTGTGTTCAACATCGTCAATGTCGAGGACGGCATCTACCAGTTTACCGGGGAGATCGAGGGTGAGCGGATTAGTGTCTCCATGGAAGATTACCAGGATAAAATTCGTATTCGCGCCCATCCCAAATACAATCAATTCGTCAAGGAAGTGCTGCAAATCTCCAAGGAAGATGCGGTCACACGGATTGGCGCGCTCCAGGTAAAGGAAATGGAGCCGGACGATTAACCTCCAGTCCCTCCCGGTTTGTCCAGTGTTCGGCCCGAAAGCTTTGTGGAACCGGGTTCGGGTTCACGTGTAGCAAGCTCGGAGCCGTTGCCGATGTTTGGCGCTGTTGCTGAGCTACCCCGGTTGTAGGTCGGCTCGAAATTTTTTAAACTGGATTTAGCACTTAAATCGAGCAGGCCGCACCCGAGCATTACCGAGCCTGGCGCGGCTCCCCGGAGGAGATGGTTGAGAACTGCCACGGCTTTTTGGCTGACGTGTACCCTTTGCGGATTTTCAGTATCTGGCGGCGGCGCGATTACCGGGAAATTTGGGCCCGAGCCGAAAAGGGAAACGCGTGGCTCCCTGTTGAGCCACCTTGCTTGGATTCCGGAAGCGCGGGCCTCCGATACGAATGGCTCCGAGACCTGGCTCGGCGTGGTCAACCCCAAGGGAGAGAGCTCCCCGGTTGAAATATTTGCCTTTAACGAGTTGGGCGAGGTCCTGGCTCAATCCGCCTTCGCCAGCCAAATCCCGGCCTTCGGCAAACTTTATTTTGGGCTTAGGGAGGCCTTTCCCGCGCGGTACGAGGACGTGAGTTGGGTTCAAATCGGCGCCGGGCAAGAGCTTTGGGTTTACGCGGAGTTACATTTGCCCGGGGCCCATTCCGCCTATTGGGCAAACCGCGAGTTGGAGGCGGAATCCTATATGCCTCATATCGCCACGGATACGGTTAATTTCGAGACGGTGCTGGCCTCCGTCAATGGCAGCGAAAATGGCGTGGCCACGTCCTTGCTGCGTCAGCCGACCGGCGATATGGCCATGGTTTCCGGCCATGATCTGGCCTATGGAAAATCATCGCGCGGCATGACCGAATATTTCGGCAACGATTTGGGCCAGCGGATTTGGGGTTTGCTGCAAAGCTCCGCCCCGGCCATGGCCTCCATGGAGTACTTCACCACGTTGCCGGACCGCACTCAAATGGCTTCCCTGGGCTTGAATCACCAAAGCGGCACTACCCTGCGCTTCCTCCATGTGGCGGTGCAAACCCAGCAGTTTTGGACGGGCATGCTGTACATCAACGTGTCGGAAAGCGCGACCACGGCCACCGAGACCTACTATTCCGCGGGGGGAGAGGTGCTGAAAACCCATTTGGTGGAGGATATGGCGCCCGGTCAGAAGGAAACCCTGCTCTTCGACGCCAACAGCCAGCAGAGAGTGCCGCCCGGGACATCTTGGGTCACCGTGACTTCGGCGCAACCCTTGGTTGGTTATGAGTTGTTCGGCACTCCTGTCAGCTCGCCCGACGATACCTTTACGGGCCTACAGGGCAGTTACGAGGCGGGCGCCGTGATCGACTACCCTCATTTTGAAACCAATGCTAATGCCTTTACCGCCCTGGTTGCGGTCAATCTGGGTGGAGAGCCCGCGGATATCACCTTTTCCGCGATAAGCGCCGCTGGTGAGATTCTCGAACAGACCACGATCAACGGCGTGGGGCCCAACATCAAGTTGGCGAAGCTGATCGGTTCGGGGGGCGACCGCTTGTTTTCCAATCCAACTACTTTGGAGCAGGGCGCGTGGGTGCGCGCGACAACCTCCGGTTCGACTTGGGCCGGATTTCTTTTATGGGGAGATCAGGGTGTGGCTTCGCGCCAGTTCCTCTCGGGACTCACCGCGGCTTTGCCCAGCTTCGAGGCTCCCGGCAACCTGATTCTGGAGGAGGAAGACAACAACGGTTACGACCGGGCTCAACCACTGCTTGAGG
>JBGTRP010000766.1:0-3842 GCA_041940685.1 Acanthopleuribacteraceae bacterium | reverse complement strand
AACGCGGCGGCAATGGCGCGTTCCACTCCTTCAGCATGAGATGGCGTTCAGCCGCATCCAGCAGATTGACGCGAGCGGGGATGCGGTTCGCGTCAGGGGCAATGGCTCGGAGCAGGCTCTGCAGGTGTTTGGCCATGCGCGCCGGGGTGCTTGGGTCGAAGAGATCGCGATTGTATTCGAACAAGGCGCGTACGCGGCCGGACTCGAGTTTGATGAACAGGCTGAGGTCGAATTTGGCGATGCCGAAATCCACGTCCCGTGGCCGAATCTGCAATCCGGGCAAGGAAGCGCTGTTGTCATCCTCGGTTTGAAGGGCGAACACCACCTGGAAAAGGGGCGTTCGACTGATGTCCCGTTCCGGTTTGATCCGGTCCACCACGCGCTCGAACGGCACATCCTGAAAGGCGTATCCGTCCAGGGCCGTGCGCCGCACCCGCGCCAACAGTTGGGTGAAACTCGGGCTTCCGGACAGATCGAGTCGCATCACCAGGGTGTTGGCAAAAAAGCCGATCAGGTTCTCCACGTGGGTGCGGTTCCTGTTCGCGATGGGTGTGCCGACCGCCACATCGGTTTGGCCCGCGTAGCGCGAGAGCAGCACACCATAGAGCGCCAATAATGCCATGAAGGGAGTCGAACCCCATTCGCGGGCCTTGTTCTCGATCGCAGTCATCGCGCACGGATCGAGATCGAACGAGTAGAGGGCCCCGCGAAAGGTTTGCCGCGCGGGACGAGGCCGGTCCAAGGGCAGCTCAATCGCGCTGGGCAGACCCTCGAGTTGCTTTTGCCAATACGCCAACTGCCGCTCCAAAACCGGGCCGCGCAGCCAGGCGCGCTGCCAGAGCGCGAAGTCGGCGTACTGAACCGGCAAGGGAGCCGGCTTCGGCATTTTCGGCCAATCGGAAGATTCTTCTTTCCATGCCATGGCTGCCCGGTACAGGGTCCCCAATTCATGGAGCCACACGCGAATCGACCAACCATCGCCGATGATGTGATGCATGTTCATCAGGAGTGTGAAACGTTGGCGGCTCCATATATAGAGCGTCACCCGCAACAGCGGGCCCGTTTCCAGGGAAAAAGGCTGCTTGGCCTTGGCCCTCATATGGGCGAGACAGGCTGACTCCCGCTCGAATGGGGGAAGGCCGGAAAGGTCTACCACTTCTAAGGGCAGGTGGCTGGCCCCATCGATGATTTGGACGGGGCCCGTCCCCTCATCCCCAGCCTGAAAACGGGTCCGAACCGCCTCATGGCGCTGATAGATCCGATCGAGACTGGCCCGCAGGGCCGCCTGGTCCAGACGGCCCTCGATTTCAAAGGCAATGGGCAGATTGTAGGCGGGGTTCCCCGGCTCGAGGCGATCCAGGAACCACAAGCGCTCCTGCGCGAATGAAAGTGGCAGAGGTTGATCCCTGGGAACCGGCAAAAGCGGAGGTTCCGCCAAACCTTCCCCGGCGCCGGCCATGCCAATCCGTGCGGCGCAACCCGCGATGGTGGGTTCCGCAAAAAAATCACGCAAGGCCAAATCGACGCCGAACCGATCCAAAACGCGGGAAGCGATGCGGGTCGCCAGCAGGGAATGACCGCCCAATTCGAAGAAGTTTTGGCGCATCCCGATACGCGGAATGCCGAGCACTTCCCGCCAAATTTCCAAGAGCGCGGCTTCCAACTCATTCCCAGGTTCGCGGTCCGTCTCGATTCCACTCGGGAGCTCGGGCGCGGGCAGGGCCTTGCGGTCCAACTTGCCGTTAGGAGTACGGGGAAAGCTTTCCAGCGCAACAAAAAAGGCGGGAATCATGAATTCCGGCAACCGCTCCTTGAGATAAGCGCGCATGTCCACGCTCCAGGATGCGGCTTCAGGAAACGTCGCATTACCGTCCGGTCCGGTCTCCAAATAGGCGACGAGACGCGGGCCGGATTCACCCTGACTCTCGTTGTGGACCACGACCACGGCGTCCCCAACGCGGGAATGTTCGCGCAGCACGGATTCGATCTCGCCCAACTCGATGCGGAACCCGCGCAGCTTAACCTGATGGTCGAGCCGGCCCAGGAAGGCCAACTCGCCGCGGGCCCGAAAGCGGGCCAGGTCGCCGGTGCGGTACAAACGGGCGCCGGGCTCTCTCCCGAAGCGATCGGGCACGAACCGCGATGCGGTCAGCGCGGGTCGAGTCCAGTAGCCGCGCGCCAGGCCCGCGCCCGCGAGGCAGAGCTCCCCGGGACACCCGCTCGCTGTCAACTCGAGATCCGGACTCAGCAGGTACAGCCGCGAAAAGGTGAGCGCGCGCCCAATGGCGGGCTCATCAAGGCTATCTCTCGGGATCAGGGCATGGGTGGAATAGGTGGTGTCTTCGGATGGGCCGTAGAGATTGTAGACCTTGCGCACGTGCGGCAAGCGATAGAGCGCGGCCACGAGCGTCTTGGCGAGGGGTTCGCCCGCCAGGTTGATAGTGGTGACGGATGCGGGGATGCCGCCGCGGCGCAACAAATCCGCAATGGCGGAGGGAACCGTGTTGACCAGGGTGACTTCCTCCTTAAGATCCGCCAGGGCGAGCGCGTTTTCAACCAAGACGATGCGGCCGCCAACCGCCAGGGGCAGAAACAATTCGAAAACGGAGAGATCGAAGCAGATGGACGTCGCGGCCAGCACGGAGCCTCGCGCTTCCGATTCAAATTCCGAGGCCGCCCAGGTCAGCATGGCGATCACGCTACGATGCGCGATCGCCACACCTTTAGGCCTGCCCGTGGAACCGGAGGTAAAGAGAATATAGGCGGTGTTGCCGTTCACCGCGGGGAGGGCGGTCCTGGTGGAAAGCCCGGCCCGCGCGGGAAGGCGATCGACCTGGACGACATGCGCCCCAACCGAGGGCAGGCTCGATGCCAATTCCGAGGTCGTCAGCAAGACCCGCGTCCCGGCGTCTTCCAGGGTGAAGCGCAAGCGGGCCTCGGGGTAGGCGGGATCGAGCGGCACATAGCAACCCCCCGCCTGCATCACGGCCAACAGGCAGGCAATCAAATCAGGACAACGCGGCAGACACACGGCCACGGGCGTTTCCACGGTCACGCCCAGCGCCCGCAAATGCGCTGCCAGACCGTCGCAGCTTCGCTTCAAATCCGCGTAGGTCCAGTTCACGCCTTCCGCGGAGAGGGCAACCGCATGGGGGGTCCTGCTCATCCGCCGCGCAACCAGTTGGTCCAGGGTCCAAGCCTCGGGAGCGCCCCCCTCACCGCCATTCCACTCTTGCAATAATGTATGTTGTTCCGCTTCGCCCAACAGGGGCAAGCGGCTGACGGGCCGCTCCGGTTGCGCAATCGCGCCGATCATCAGTGTTTGAATTTGACGGGCCATCCGCGCGGCCGTGGACGCATGGAAAAGATCCGAGTTGTACTCCAGAAAGGCGTGCGGCCGGCCCTCCCGATCGCTGATGTAAAGGGACAGGTCGAATTTGGCGATTCCATAATCAAAACTTCGCGGGGAGAAGCTGAGTCCGGGCCAGTCATGCCGAGCTTCGGAAGACTCGGTGCGTTCCAGGGAAAACAGGACCTGAAACAGGGGGCTCCGGCTCAGGTCCCGCTTGGGACGCAATCGCTCGACCACGCGGTCGAAGGGCGCATCTTCATGGGCCCAGGCTTCCAGAGTCGTGTCCCGCACCCGCCGCAAAAGAGTGGCAAAGCCGGGCCGATCCTCTAGCTCGACCCGCAGCACGAGTGTGTTGACAAAGAAGCCCAGTAGCTTTTCCAAATCGACCTGACCCCGATTCGCGCTGGTCGTGCCCACACATAAATCTTCCTGACCGCTGTAGCGCGCCAGCCAAACGGAAAAAACCGAGAGCAAGGCCATAAATAAAGTG
>JBGTRP010000765.1:0-3848 GCA_041940685.1 Acanthopleuribacteraceae bacterium | reverse complement strand
GCCAGGTTACGGGTGGCGCTCATATGGCAGGAGGCGCAAGTGGGCCCCTGTTCGTAGTGAACGCCGGGCAGCCATTCCTTTTCACTCATCAGCGGCTCGAAGCGGATGCGATTGGCGGCAAATGCAATTCCATGCTTGGACTCGTTGTAGACCTCCAACTGGGGATGATCGGGGCCCAAATGGCAGCGCCCGCAGTTCTCCGGCATGCGCGCCTGCGCCAGATCGAAATCATGCCGCTGATGGCAGGCCGAACAGGAGCCCTTGGAGCCATCCGGATTGATGCGGCCAATGCCCGTGTTGGGCCAGGTGGCTGGATCCAGTTTGCCATCTTCTAGGACCTTGATTTCGGAGCCGTGACATTGAAGGCAGCCGGAAACCGCGGCGGGCGACGAACCCTTGCTGCCATCCGCGTTGAAGCTGACATGCCCTTCCACGACCTCGGCCAAAACATTGTCCAGGCTGCCCAGAATTTCACCGCCATCCGCGTGGTGGCTGGCCATGAACTCCCGCGTTTCCCGCTCATGGCAACGCGCGCAATCCTTGGGCGAGACGATGGTGGCAATTAACCGGCCCTCATGGGCATAAGCGTCGATCTCTCCTTCCTCCGCCTGGTGACATTCAAGGCAGCCAATGCCGGATTCAGAGTGTTTGCTTTGGTGCCATTGACCCACGATTCCCGGCGTTTTCACCTCATGGCAACTCACGCAGTCTCGATTGGGCGCGGAGACTATCGAATCCGGATGAGCGACCACCCGTTTCCGTCCTCCCTCCACCCATGCCACGATCAGCAGCGATAGGAGGAACAGGCTCGCCATGATGGCGACGATCCATTGTTTGGCATTCAGACTCATGAGCTCCTCCTCAATGCATCATGGACAAAACTTCCCAAACCGTGAGGCCCAGCAAGTACAGCACGACGATCACGCCGATAAAAATTCCGATCTCGGATTCCTTCCAGCGGCGGCGAACCCAAGCATCGATAAAGGGCCAGGCCATCACAAAAAGTATGAAGACTCCCTGGGTAATGACGGCCATGGAGTCGGTCATCAGCTTCAACCAGCGGAAGGCCCAGAAGAAATACCATTCTGGCTTGATGTGCTCCGGGGTGACCAGGGGATTGGCCTCATCACCCATGCCGGCAGGAAAGATCAGGGTCAGACAGGTAATCAAAAACATCAAAAAAGCGCCGATCGCCAGTTCGGTAAGAAAGTGATCGGGGAAAAAGGGGTATTTCTTTGAATCCGCGGGTTTGCCACCCTCTAGATCCGACACGCCCAGGGAGCGAATAAGGTAGACATGAACCACCAGCAACAGAATCATCATGGTGGGCAAGACGCCGATATGGAATACATAAAAGCGGGTAAGGGTGTTGGCGCCGACCTCGGCGCCTCCCCTGAGGAAGTTGGCGGCGTATTCGCCAACCAACGGCGTGGCCGCGGCGATATTGGCGGCCACGGTAATGCCCCAAAAAGAAAGCTGCTCCCAAATGAGTGAATATCCGGTAAAACCGAATACCAAGGTGATCAATAGTAGAAAACAGCCGACAACCCAATTCAGTTCGCGAGGTTTGCGGTAGGCGCCGGTAAAAAATACGCGCATCATGTGGAGCGCCACGGCCACGATCATCAGGTTCGCCGACCACTTGTGGAAACTCCTCAAATACCAACCGAAGGGAATCTCGGTGTTGATTCTTTGCACGCTCTCATAGGCGTGATCAGGGTCGGGCACGTAGTAAAAGGTGAGAATGATGCCGGTAAGCAACTGGAGCAGGAAAAGATAGAGCGGCGTGCCGCCCAAACACCACCACCAGCGCTTTAAATGGCCTGAAACCGGCTCGGCGCTCAGGTGTCGGAGGTACTCCTCGTCGATGGGTACGCGGGCTCGAATCCAGCTCCGGGCATCGGCGAACACTAACCTACCTCCACCAAAAGGTAAATCGCGTTGCCATCGGTTCGCACGGGATAGGAGGAAAGCCGCTGCTTGGCCTGGGCGGGCGGACCCGCGAGCGCAATCCCCTTCTGATTGAAGGCGCCCTGATGGCAGGGGCAAATAAATTGTTCCTTTTTCGGTTCGTAATGAACCTTGCAGCCCAGATGGGGGCAACGGCTGGAAAATGCGATGTAGCCGTGGTTTTCTCCGGGCTGTAACTGGCCCGTATTGGTGAGTAGAATTTGTTCTCCGCGCGGTGTGGTTACCGAGTGGCTCGCGCCGGGAGGCAGCTTCTCCGCGTAGGCGACGAACATGGCTTTACGGTTGGTCTTTTTACCCACGGGATACAGGAACCGAGCCAAAATGGTTGCAAAAAAACCATAGGCCGCCGCGAGCAGGGCGCCCATGACGGCCAGTGATAAAAAGGAGCGCCGCGTACGGGGTTGTTCGTGTTTCGGGGATTGCCCATGCATTCAAATCCTCCAGACCGCGGGAAAGTAAGACAAGGCTGCCTGAATGGATGAGAGCAAGCGCGGGGCCAATCAAAGACCAGGGGCCACTCCCCGTCTCCTATCCGAGTAGGAGCCCGCATCACGCCCGCCGACAATCCAAAATGGGGATAGGATTGGTTGCGCGGGTTTGAGGAAAAGTACGCGGGCCGCCGCGTATTTTTGCGCATTGACTCCCTACCCTTGGCGGTTCCCCGGTGATTCAAAGACAAGCCCGGGTTTTGGGAAGACACAATCGGACGGCCTCTCTTTTCCGCGATAGGAAAAACGCTTGTCAGTTCCCGGATTTTGATGGCGACGCCTTTTGGAGCCGTCGTAGAGAACCAAATCCACGAAGACCCCGTCGTCCGGGACAACCGCGTCACTTTCCCTCTGGCCCGTGATCATTCTCCTTCCACACCTGCTTCGACTCCACCGGCATGTCGCGCCTTTGCTTGCAGAAATATAGCTCCGATCCAGACGAGACCATGCCGGCGGCAGCGCTCAGACTTGGGAGTTTTAGCATTTTGAAAAAAATGTAGGGGACATTCCTCAACAATCACTCCTGCAAACCTCGTAAACTAAGTGGTTGGGCATTTGTGACCGCCTTACCGAGATAGGAGGAGGTGGAACCATGATCCACAAATTCGTTGCAAGGCTAAAGGAAGCTCGAAACCATCGCTTGGCCCGTTCTCTCGGGAAGGATGTCTCCCGATTGAAAAGGCAGCTCTCTTCCTTAGAAAAAAGAAAACAGGAGCTTCGCAAATATATCCAAATGGGAGTGGCACGACCCGAGGAACTGTTTTCCGGCGAAGACTTTCTGGCAGCGTCCGGGATGCTGGCCTATGAGGCCGCGTCCAAAAGTCCGAGTCATCAGGATCAGCTAGAAAGCATTCAGGACAGGCTTCATCAATGCAAGGGTATGCTCACGGCGAAAGAATCGAAGCTCAGGAATGTCGCGGGATAGACAGAAACAACTCGTTAATTTCAGAAACAGGACGCCAGTCGGAAATTTCCCGGTCCATCCCGGATTGGAGATGCGGCTCACTCCAGGAAGGGGACGAAATTGTCTTCTTCCCTGGGCCGGAGATTGCGATCGGCAATAATGCGGACACAGGTGTTCCAGCGCAGGAGCGCGTCCTCGTTTCCACGGGTCCGCAGGGCTTCGGCCTTCTCGTAAAACGCCATGGCCTCCTGGAGCCACTCGTAGGCATCCACATCGCAGCCGGGCCGATTGGTTTTCAGCGTGGCCTTGGCGCAGCGCTCGTGGATGATTCCGGAATAGTATTGCTTCTCGTAATCACCGTTGAACCGGGCCGCGGCGTCTTTTGCCTTTTGAGCCACATGCGGGGTTCCCATGGCCAGTTGATCCGTATAGGCGAGCACCAGAATCACGAGGGCCTCCTGGTTTTCCGGGTCGACTTCCAGGAT
>JBGTRP010000764.1:0-3859 GCA_041940685.1 Acanthopleuribacteraceae bacterium | reverse complement strand
CGATCCCGCGCGTCGTCGCGGCCCTGCGCGAGGGGCGGGCGCGGATCGTCGGCGACGGCAGCAACCGGCTGAACATCGTCCACGCCGCCGACGTGGCGGAGGGGGTGATCCGGGCGGCCAGCCACCCCGGGGCGGCGGGGCGGGCGTACAACCTGAGCAGCGAGGGGGCGGTGACGCAGCGCGAGATGCTGGACACGGTGACGGCACGCCTGGGGCTGCCGCCGCTGACCCGGCGCGTGCCGTTCCGGCTGGCGTTCACGGCGTTAGGTCTTTTTTGCGAGGAAACGCCTTGGCTTGCTCGCTGACTTGTTCGGTCCAAGTCCGACATTCGGATGAGGCGAACAGGGGATGGGTTTTCGGCCCGTCCGCGTACTTTACTTCCGGTGGTTATTCCGGCTATGCTCTGATTATAAAAGCTTTTCAAGGTAGGTCCGTCGATGAACGAAGCTCCCCAGGTCGTGATCTGGTTCAAGGTTTATTGTGGTTTTATGGCCTTTTTGTATTTTCTGGTTTTTTTGTTGGGCTTCGTGTTCTTGGTTGTGCCCGCGGAAGATTTGGACATGGCGGTGGGTGAAAACCTGATCGCGGCCGGGATATTTTTTGTCCTGGGCCTGCCGCTGATGGCCTGCTACCTGGTGGGCATCTTTTTGGGGCCCAAATCTTGGGTGTGGGTGTATGACCTGGTGCTGATCTGCATTGGACTGACCAGTTGCATCACCATGGTGGTTTGCATTCCCCTGCTCATCCACTGGATGAAGCCGGAACTCAAGGCCTATTACGGGCGGACCTGAACCCTCGGCAGCCAGGACGGCTAGGAGACGATGCCCAGTGGGGTTCGGTTTTGCCAGCGGCCGCGCGTGAAGTCGGGAAAATCCACGGGCCGCCCACGCTGGGCCACGGAGTTCTCGCTGAGCTCGCAAACCACGCTCAACGCGGCGGCGTCGTAGACATCCATATCCAGGGGCATACCCTGCCGCAGGCATTTGATGAGACGGTAATCCTCGAGGTAATCCATGCCGCCGTGGCCGGCTCCCTTGGCGGCCTCGCCCTCCTGGGTCCAGAGAGGGTGCTCGAATTCCGCGCGGTAACCCTCGATGGACTCCCATTGATGGCCCTGGGTACGGCCCTCGATATAGACCTTGTCGGGAAAGCCTGAAAAGGCGCCCCTGGCGCCTTGGATGAGGTTGATGCGTGAGTAGGGCCTGGGCGTCGTGGTGTCATGTTGCACCAGGATGGTTTTGCCGTTTTGGGTGCGAATCAGGCTGTTGTTCATATCGCCCAACGCATAGCGCTTCCCGACGCGGGGGTCGCTCTTGTCGAGATGTTTCTTGGCGTAGAGCTCCAGGCCGCGCGCGTTGCAGCTCATGGATACCAGATAATCGAATCGGTCGCCGCGGTTGATGTTCATACACTGGGCAACCGGACCCAAACCATGGGTGGGGTAGAGGTTGCCATTGCGGGTGACGGAGTGCTCCAGCCGCCACAACCCCTCGTTTTTATCGCTGAACTTGATGGCGCGCAGGTCGTGGATATAGGCGCCCTCCGCATGCAGCAACTCGCCAAGTAGGCCCGCGCGGACCATCTTGAGCGCCATCATTTCTCCGCGCCCGTAACAGCAGTTCTCCATCATCACGCAATGACGGTCGTTTTTTTCCGCCGTTTCCACCAACTGCCAACAACCCTCGATCGTGTATGCCGCGGGAACCTCTACCGCCGTGTGTTTGCCGCTGTTCATGGCTTCCACGCAAACCGGGACATGCCAGCGCCAAGGCGTGGCGTTAAAAACCAGATCGAGATCGTCGCGCTGGCACAAGCGTTTGAAATCCCATTCATCGCGGGTGTAGAGATCGGGCTCAGGCCGGCCGTCCGCGATTACCCAGGATTGAACCTCTTTTGCGCGGGCAACGTCGATATCGCAAATCGCCTTGATCTCGACGCCCTCAAGCCGCAGGAAATTGCGCACATGGCTGCCGCCCTGAAGCCCCACGCCCACGAAGGCCATGCGCACCCGTTCCATTGGCGCGGCGGCGAATCCTGCAGGGGAACCGTAGGCGGAGGATAGGGCGTAGTCGGGCTCTTTTCGCCGCGGCGGAGATTTCGAGCCCCCGTGGAACGCCAGGCCCAATCCCGCACCGGCCGTGGTTTTGAGAAAGTCGCGGCGGTTGGTCATCAGCGGATCTCCTCTGCGATTAGTTAATGCTGTCTTGGTGTTCGGCGTTTTTGAGAAATTCCAGCGCGCGCTTTTGGGAGGTCACGTCGATCTCGACCCAAGCCGGTTTGATCTCGCCGGTTTCGGGATCCAATTCGTAGGTCCGTTTTTGCAGATACCAGGGCAACTCCAACTTGGCGCGCTCGGCCCGGGTACAAATTTCGGTAGGCTCGGTGCCGCGCTCGAACACCTCCAGAATCAGATCCTGATCATCGCAGTCACAGTCGCTGGTAATCCGTTTTCCGGTAATGCGATCCACCGGCACCTTGATCAGACCCTCGGGCATGACGAAGCTATCGCCCACGAGATCGCCCTTGATCTCCTCGAAGAACTTCAGCCAGATAGGAAGCGCGGTGTTGCTGCCGGCCATTTTGTTGCCGATGGTGTGCTTCAGGTCGCGGCCTACCCATGCGCCGGCCACGATACGGGGGCTGTAACCCACGAACCAACCATCGGTATAGTCGTTGGTGGTGCCGGTTTTTCCGCCCAGGTTGCCGTCCAACTGACGCTGGAGGCTCAGTGCGCGCCGCGCGGTTCCCTTCTCATCGCCAATCACGGCGCGTAGCGAGGTGGTCACCAGATAGGCGTTTTGCGGGGAAATGACCTGCTCGCCCTTGGGTGGATTGTCCTCGATGACATGGCTCTTGGAATCGGTGATCAGGGATATGAAACGCGGTTCATAGCGAACCCCGTTATGGGCGTAGGCGCTGTAGGCGTAGATCAGGTCCGAGAGGCTCATTTCCATGGCGCCCAAGGCGAGGCTGGGGAAGGGCTGCAAATTGTTGTGGCCCAACTTGAGGCGGTAGGCGTAATCCAGCACATGATCGTAACCCACGGCGTTGAGCAACTTGACCGATACGATGTTCTTGGATTGGGCCATGGCGGTTCGCAAGGTGACTTGGCCCACGTAGCTGTTGTAGTAGTTATGCGGCAAATAGGGTTTGGGCTTGGGAATGAGGCCCAGGCGCATGCGTCTTGCCTGGTTGGCGTTGGCGTAGATGATTTGGACCTCGCCATTTTCATCGAGGGTGAACTGGTTGGGATCGGCGAACAAGGTGGGTTCGTCGAAAAGCTTATCGGTCAGCGTATAGCCCTGCTCCAGCGCGGCTCCGAAGATGACCGGCTTGAATGCCGAACCCACCTGGCGTTTGGCCTGTTCGGAGCGGTTGAACTTGCTGCGTTGATAGTCATAACCCCCGACCATGGCCAAGATATCGCCGTTTTGGGTATCGGCGACCAGGAAGGCGGCTTCCAGATCCGGCTCTTGATCCAATTCCAGCCTGAAGGGCGGTTTCTCATCCGCGTCCCCGTTCTTTTCGGCGGGCTCGGGATCGGCTTCGCCGCTTTCGGACGCATCCTCCTTTTTGACCACCTTGAACAGTGGCACATCGCCGACCTGGAAGAACAAATTAGAATAATAACAAACTAAAGTATTTTTAGCAGCACACGTGAAAGGACATCGTGCATGCACTTAGGATTATATAATATGATGTATATAATAAACTAACTATCGGGCATGTCGGGCATGTCGTCCCTGTTTGCTTAATTAAGCTGTTAAGAACATCAAATTCATTTCGATTAACATCCAAAGCAATTTACTTTATTATCTTAGGTTTAGGTATTGCCTTTAGATCTACTAGAATCAAATAA
>JBGTRP010000763.1:0-3860 GCA_041940685.1 Acanthopleuribacteraceae bacterium | reverse complement strand
CCTTTCAAGAGGAAGCCCCCCAAACCGTCTTCATTGATCGCGTCGCCGTGAAGGTCAACGATAAAATCCTCACCGAACGCGAGTTGGTGAGTTCCTACAAGCGCTTGCGCCAAGCCGCGCTGCAGCAGTATACCGGAGCCGAACTGGACGAGAAGCTGCGGGAGGCCTGGCAGGCCGCGGTCGAGGAGGCCGAGGAGACGCTTTTGCTCTATGAAAAGGCCTTCGAGTTGGGAATCGCGCTCTCCGCCGACGACATCAAAAGTCAGCTCATGGCCGTCAAGGAATCGAACGGTTTGAGCGATGAAGAGTTCGAGCAAGAAATCCTCCGCCAGACGGGGATGACCCTGGACGAATACGCGGATTTCCGCAAGCGCGATGAAAGCGCTCAGCATGTCATCCAATCCCAAATCATCTCCAAGATCAAAATCGAGGATTCCGAGATCGCCAAGTTCTTCGACGAACATATTCAGGACTATCAAACCCCCGAAACCTATCGCATCGCGGAGATTCTTTTTCTGAAGGGCCAGAACCCCAACCTGGCCCGCATGAAAGCAGACGCCTGCCTGGAGTTTCTGGAAAAGGAAAGCGATTTTGCCAAGGCCGCGGAACGCTTCAGCGACTCCACTTCACGCGAGAATGGGGGCGACTTGGGCCTGGTGGAATTCGGCGACCTGCTGAAAGCCATCGAGGACAAGGTGCGCACCCTGGAGGTCGGCGAAACCTCCGACATCCTGGAAACGCCCAACGCCTTTTACGTGATCAAGCTGCTGGAGCGCAACGAACCCCGACCCAAACCATTGGAAGAGGTGCGGGTGGACATTCTCGACCGGCTGCGCAAACCGCGCCTGGAAATCCGCTACCAGACCTACCTCAACGAGCTCAAAACACAGTATTTGATGCAAACCTACGTCAAGGAAATTCCCGGTTACCTGGGGCTGTAGCGGACACGGGGTTTCTAGCGGCAATCCAAACCCGTTTTCCATGCTCCGGCGCCGGAGACTAACCGCGGCCCGGCTACTGGATGAGCGGGTTGGTCTTGGGCACCTTAACCTCGGACTTGCAGCGAATGGAGATGTTCGGATCGCTGGAATAGACATCCACATGCTGGTTCTTGTCCGAGATCGGCAGGTAGACGCTCAGCATGTATTGGGTTTGTAGGGCCTGCTCGATATCTTCCACGTAATCGCGGATAAGGCCGCGATCCGCCCGGAAAATGCGGTAGTGGAACCCGCCCGAGTCCTCGGCCAGTATCTTCACCATGCCGTCGGCGATGCTGGCCTGGCGGATCTTGTTGCCCACCAGGTTTTTACGCGCATCTTTTTTGGCGAAAAAGCGCGACAGGCCGATGGCCCGCAGTACCTTTTCCGCCCGCGTCTTTTCCAGTTTCAACAGGGCCTCCTCCTCATCGGAAAGTCGGGGGTTGTTATCGATCCACAGGCTATAGATCACCACGTTGTTTTCCTGGGCGTAGGACAGCATGCCATTGCGCGAGTAGCGCCCCTCGATACCGATGCCGTCGGAAACCAGAACGATCACCTTGCGGCCGGAGTACTGTAATAGCGTCTGAATCGCGGAGATCACCGCGTCATAGAGGAATGTCTCGTTCTCCTCATAAAGCCGATCACCGGCCTTGGGAGTGGGCCGGGTGATGTTGAGGTTGCCGGCCACGGCCAACAGAACCGCCTTGCTGGCGTTGGGGTGGAGGTACTGGGTGTAGTTGTTGGAAAACTCGATAAAGTAACCGCTGTCGCGCGGACGCATGGACTCGATGAATTTCTTCAGCGCGCTGATATTGCCTGAAAACGAGTCGCGCATGCTGTAGGAGGTATCCACGAGGAAGCAATAGGTGATCGGTTCCTCCAGCTTCACGATCTCCTTGGGCTCGAAAGGGACATCATCCACCTCGACGCTGATCGTGCTGACGTCAAGATCGGCAACGAATTTCAAGTCCTTGTCGAAGGCATTGAAAAAGATTTGCGCCAGCCTAGTCTTAATTTTTTCATCGGCGATCAGGGGCTCCAATTTCTTTTCCACCTTGAGCGGGCCCTGATCCGTTTCCGCGATCACGGTGATGACATTCTGACCGGAAATGGAGAAAAGCCCCTGGGGCACAAAGACCTCCCACGGCGCCTTGGCGCGCTCCAATACCAAATTGCCGTTGAGGAACACGTACATGTGGCGGATGGAGGTCCCCGCCTCCGCGCGAATCACCACGCGATCGAGCTCGGCCGCCTGATCCCCGGCCGGGTGGATCATCCGGATTCCGGGCCCTGTCCGCGCGCGCGCCAACAACCTGCTGGAGGGATCTTCCACCTCCTCCAGGTTCCAGCTCGTTTGCGACACCGCGAGGTTTCCGGACTCATCCTCGAAAACGGACTTGACCCAATGGGTGCCCGATCGAATGCCGGTTACCGGGATAGAAGCGACGACCCGCATCACATGCTCGCCCAGCATTTTGCGTTCTACCTTGGCCTCCACCTCGGCATGGTTCAAAAAATAGCGGAGCTTGGGTTCGGTCTCGAATCGGTAGAAATGCTGCATCAAGTACAGCCGATCGCCGGAGAATGCGCGGAAATCGTTGGTAATGGGAAAGTAAACATCGTCAAAGACGAACTTTTTGGGGTGCAGGAACCCCTGAAGGGGCACTTGTTCGAGGTTGGAAGCCAGAAGCAGGCTGGAAGAAGTTCCCGAATAACCTACCCGGGGCACATCGATGAGCGTTCGATCTATGGATTCCCTGCCATCGCCGTCTTCCAGGCGCAGCACCATATTGTACTGATCCGGCTCGATGGAAACGAAAAAGATCTCCATCTGACCATTGACGGGGTTCAATTTTTTCTTAAAATCGCAAACCTTGTTCTCGAAAGGGTCATAGGCGACCAGGTGAAGGATCAAGCCGCGGTCGGAGGCATCCTTGAGGGTCAGGCCCACCATGACCTCGGTTTGGTTGAGGTTCCCCTCGAAGAAGGCGTAAGTCAGCTCGAAGTTCAATTGCTTCACGTCGTTAGAGGCCAGGTTCTCGATGTCCTTGGTGAAGCCCAAGTTGGGAAGCGTGAGGGGAATGGGTTTCAGCATGTACGGCTCTGCCCGGTCCAAAACATAGGAACGCCGGACCTTTTCAAAAAAAGACTCCAACCTTTCTTTACCATCCAGGCGCAGACGCGGGTCTCGACCGTCGGTCACAAAACGAAATTTTTCCTCCCGCCCCTCATAACCCCAAATCTCTTCGTAACCTTTGCGCAGGCCGGTTTCCGGCAACATGTTCTGCGCCACGTTGTCCGGCTCGCCCATGAGCAGAAAAATGAATCCACGATCGCTTTGATTGCCCGCGATCGAACCCTCGCCAAACTGTAATTTTGCTTCCTGGCGACGTTGAAAAAAATCGCGCTTGAATTGGTTGTTGGCCGTGCCGGGATCGCGATCGCGCTTGTACCAAAAAATCTCCTGAAAGTAGCCGCGGGCGCGGGCGTCGGGAAGCTTTTCGTAAATCTGGCGTTCCTGTAGCGTGATAATCGGATCCACGATTTTTAGAAAGTCTTCCTGGGTAGCCAGGTTGAGATCCTGAGACCAGACCAGGGTGGTGGCGATCCCCATCAAGGCCCATACGAGCTTGTTTCCATTGACCATAAAGCTTCACCTTTCCTCACTCGGACGCCCGATGCCGAGCCGTTGCCGGTGGTCACCCCCGTCGCCGTGCCCGAAGGAAGTGAAGAAGTCGATCTTCTCGACGAAGGCGCGCTTGGAATGCGCCATGGTGATAAAGATCTGGCCGCAGCTGGTCGCGATCTCCGGCGCGCCGCCGCCGCCGGGCAGACGCACGCTCGGCTTCTCGTAGGGGCCGACGACGGTCGTGTTGAGAT
>JBGTRP010000762.1:0-3864 GCA_041940685.1 Acanthopleuribacteraceae bacterium | reverse complement strand
ACGAACCCCTCGCACAGCACGCGCAGCGCGGCGTCGTGGATCTCGGGGAGCGTGCGCCCGGGACCCGAGGCGGCGATCGCGGCCTCCTGGGCGGCGAGCACGATCTCGTAGACGTCGCGCGCCGCCGGCTCGAACTTCCCGTCGACCGGATAGGTCCGCGTCACGTCCGAGGCGTAGCCCTCGAGCTCGACGCCCGCGTCGATCAGGACGAGGTCGCCGGCCGAGAGCGGCTGGTCGTTCCGGATGTAGTGGAGGATCGTCGCGTTCGCGCCGCCACCGACGATCGAGCCGTAGGCGGGGCCGGCGCCGCCGCGCGCACGGAACACCCGGGCGAGCTCCGCCTCGAGCTCGTACTCGAAGCGGCCGTCACGCGCGATCCGTCGTCCAGATCGACCTGAAACCGCTCGCCCGCGCGCACCAGTGGTTTTACATGGCGATGGAAGCGGACCATTTCTTCCTCATCCGGCCAACCCATAAAAAGGAATTGGGTAATGCCCGCCTCGCGAAACTCCAAAATAGCGGAAGCAACTTCCTCGTAGGAGCCGACCAATGCGATCGCGGGCGCGCCCAGGTAGGGCACCGCCCCGGTCCAAAGCCAGGGCGTCAGCCATGTAGAGGCGCTTTCCTCCGCGAGGCCGATGGTCGACGTGAAGGCCACGGAATCGCTTTTTCGCGAGAAATCGCGATGGGTTTTGCGGGCCTTTCCGCCGATTTTGACCAGCATCCGTTCCGAGTCGGCCAAAGCCCGCTCATGGGTTGCCCGCGCCAAAATGGAGACCAACAAACCCACCTCGGTTCCGCTTTGGAGCAGGGCTTGGAAACGTTCTTTCATCTCTTCAGGCGGGCGGGGCAGGGTCCACAGACAATGGGCGTGCTTCCGCGCCAGTTCGAGGGCGCGCGGCGAGGCGCCGCCCAGAAAAATTTCAGGGCCGCCGCGGTTGTCTCCCTGGAACGGAGTATTCAGACGCGCGCCCTCCACCCGATAATACTTGCCCTCGAAATCGACGGGCGCCTCCCGTTCCCAAAGCGCGCGGCAAATGGTGAGGAACTCGTCGCTGCGGTCGTAGCGCGCCTCGTGATCGAGGAAGTCTCCATAGCCCCGCTGTTCGCTGGGCGTATGGCCGGCTACCAGGTTGAGGCAGATGCGGCCGCCGGTCCAGGCCGCGACCGAATTGACCTGCTGCACGAAAACCGTGGGCGAGAAAAGACCGGAACGAACGGCGACCATGAAGGAGAGCGCGCTCGTGTGTGCGCCGAGCGCCGCGGCCATCACCATGGGGTCGGGCCGGTGGAAACCGAAGGCCGTGAGCACCGAGTCCATGTCGCATTGTTCGGCCAGTCGGCAAAAAGCAATGTAGGCTTCCAAGTCGGGCATTCCGCTCTGTTGCGCACGGGCTCGGGCGCCGCGGAATGTTTCGCCCGCGCTGGACATGCTCCAGTGAAACCGAATGGGTTTGGAGGTCATGAGGGACCTCCGTCTGGGGCTCGGAAAAAGAATTCCCGCATCACGAGGTTGCGATGGTCCTCGCCCGCCCTTGCCCGTTGGAAGGAGGTCAGCACGATCAGCTCTTTTTGCGTGTTGGCGGCCAGCAGAAGTGGCGATCCATCCAAAGTATGGCGGCCCAGAAAGGCCTGGTATCCCATGTTGTCCATGTAGGCGGTGACCTCGATGGCCTCCAGCTCGCTCTTCGCGGTTCGGCCTTCCAATGACCAGTGTTCTCCTCGTTTGGAGAGGGAAAACCCCTCGATGAATTCCGGCGATGCAGAGGTGTTTTCCCAAGACCCCAGGAACCCGGTGAGATCGGCTGGGGCGGGTTTGGAAGAGGTCCGGCGCGGGATCACGGCCTCGGCAACCCTCGCGGGCTCGCGCTGGAAAAAGTCCCGGCGGATATAGGGCGCCCGACCGCTGCCGTCGGTAAAACTGGTGAAGCTTTGAATGACCAGGACTCCCAGCTTGGCGTTGGCCGCGAGCGCGATGCTGGCCTCACCCAGGTCATAGACCGCGTGGAAGCCTGTTTGGTTGCGGCCGGATACATGTGCCTCCATGGGGATTCGGCCCCAGTCGAAGGGATGGGGAGAAGCCGCGCCCCAGGTTCGCAGGTAAAAGCCGCCGGCCGGGTCCCGATCGATTTCCACGCGGGCGATGGCGTCCGCGTTCGGCATGGTGTTCACCCATGATCCCGTCAAGCCGTTCACATCGCCCGCGTCTTCAGCGAGCGGAAGCGTGTCGGCCAGCATGGCGTTGGCGAGACCGCGGTTCACGGGTTTGGGAATCGCGGGAGCCGAGGGTTTCGGGACGAAAAATTCGCGGCAGAGAACGTTCTTTTCCGGCTCTCCTCTGAAGGCCAGGTAGGCCGCGATGACGATCAATCCCTTGTTCGTATAGGCGGTCAGATCCGCGCGCATGGCGTCGCGCTCGAACCGGGCGCAAAACGCGCTTTCGCCGGCCTTGAAAACAAAGCTGTCCACCCCGAGCTCGCCCCAATCCCGCAACAAGCCCGCGCCGCGGGGCCGCATGCGAAGAACGCTCCCCACGCGGTACAATTCGAATTCACGAATCCATTCGCTAGCGGTTTCCGTGTTGGTCCAGGCGCCCAGGAAGGGTTCGATCGCGGTGGGGTCGTTTGCCATGGAGCGGCCTCGTCAGGAGGGTTGGGTTTCGCGGCGGCGGAAGTACTCTTTGGAAAAGTGGTTTACCCGGCCGCTGCCGTCGTGAAAGTTGGTGTAGGTTTGCAGCACACAAATGCCCTGGTTGATATTGGCTGCCAGGTAGACCTCCACGCCGCCGATCTCGAAGCGGGCGTGGAAGCCCAAGGCCTGTTTGAGGCCGTCCGCGGCGAATACCCGGGCGGGCGCCTCTCCCCAGTCCAGGGGCGTGGGCGAGCCGGAGCCGAGTGCGCGCAGCCGGTATTCTTCGTCCAGGCGATACAGGTCCATTTCCAGCAGGTAATGGGTGTCGCGGTTGAGATTCACCCAATGGCCGAGTAGCGGCGTGAAGTCCACCTCGTGGATGGCGGCCTGGTTTGCATCGCGGGACATGCTCTGGAACATGGGATCAGGCTCCTTTGCTAGGGTTTATAGAAGGAAGCGTCATAGTCCTCGCCCAGCAGGGCTTTGCCGATCATGGCCAGGTTGTGATCGTCGTTGTCGTGGCGCATGTAGAAGCTGAGGTCGCGGTAAATGCGTTCGATGGGACTGGGCCGGTTGAGACAGCGTGCGCCGCAGGCGCGGATACAGCGTCTCACCGTATCCTCTGCCAGATGTTCCATGGTGTGTCGGGCCCGGCTGCCGGCCAGCTTGGCCTTGCCCGGGTCCGTATTCCACAGATTGGCCACATGCTCCAGCCAAAGATGGCCGGTTTCCACGTTGACCGCCATTTGACCGATGTGCTGCTGCACAAAGGGATCGGATTCCTTGCCCTGAGATTGGATGTAGCGCAGAGCGTAATCGTAAGCGCCCTCCGCGGCGCCCAAAAACGAGGCCGCGTATTGGGGAATGAAGCGGGTTTGCCAGTCCTCGGCCAGGTACTGGCCGGGCCGGCCGATAAGATTGTCCTCGGGAATGAAGGTCTTGTCGAAGCGGACCAAATGGCTCACGGTGGCGCGCATGCCGATGGGCTCCCACCAGGAATCATCGTAGCTGATGCTGGGATCGTCCAGCGCGCAGGCCAGCAGCAGCAAATCCTCGGGACGGTTGCCCTCGCGCGCGCCGCCGGGGCCGGCCTTGTTGATAAGCAAAATGGCCCAATCCGCGCCACCCGCGCTGGAGCAGAACACCTTGCTGCCCGAGACCAGGAAACCCTTGTCCACCTTGGTGAGCCTGGTGCCGAAGCGGCCTTTCTCCTCGGGAGAGGGCGACCTGGGT
>JBGTRP010000761.1:0-3864 GCA_041940685.1 Acanthopleuribacteraceae bacterium | reverse complement strand
TGATTCTGTCCAATCCGCCGGAAACATCCATGCCCGCGGCCAGCAGGAAGGCGGCGATAATGACCAGCAGGGTGGGGGCCATGCTGTTGAGCCCGCCGCGGTTGAGCAGGCGCGCGAAATTCTCGCCCAACTCCGCGGGCATCATGCCCAGACTTTCCACCATGCTCGTGTGAAAGCCGCCGATTGCGGCGTTGAAGGCGTCTCCCGGGTGAAACCCCTGGACGAGAACCCCGATCAGCATGGCCGCGATCGAGGAGCAGGCCATCACCAGCACGGGTGGTTTACGGGCCAGAACCCCGGCCAAAACCAAAAGCGGCGGTAGCGCGGTCCAGAGGTTCAGCTTATAGACCGTCTCGATTTCCACGAGCAACTGCTGGGCCGATTCCGGCAGGCCGTCCCCACCGCCGCGGGATGCGCCGAGGGTCGCGTAGACCACGGCCGCCACCACGAAGGATGGGAGGGCCGTATAGAGCATGATGCGGATGTGGCGGTAGAGATCGGCGCCCGCGCCGATGGCGCAGATATTGGTTGAATCTGAAAGCGGCGAGAGCTTGTCGCCGAAATAGGCGCCGGACACCACCGCCCCCGCCACGGGCGCGAGCGGCGCGTTCAGGGCGGTGGCCATGCCCATGAGCGCGACTCCAATCGTGCCCGCGCTGCCCCAGGAGGTCCCGGTACACAGGGACATCACGCAGGTAACCAGAAAGGCGGTCAGTACAAGGGCGTCCGGGTTGATGAGGCGCAAGCCCCAAAAAACCAGCATGGGTATGGCGCCGCTCAGCATCCAGGTTCCGATCAGCAGGCCGATCGCCAATAAAATCAGGATCGCGGGTAGCACGGACGCCAGTTTTTCCCCGGTGGCGCGCTGGATGTCTTCCCAGGTAGCGCCCATTCGGATAGCGGTCAGACCCGCCACGGCCGCGGCGACCAGCATGACCGAGATCAGCAGGCTCGCCCCGATGTCCAGGTAAAGCGCGCCCAGGCTGAAGCAGGCCAGCATGGTCAAAACGGGCAAGAGCGCCACCAGCAGCGCCGGTTCGTCCTTGCCTGCGATCTTGGCCTCCATCTTTCCATCACCGGTAGTCTTCATGACGATGCCAGCGCTTGTTCCAGATCGGCGATCAGCGCCTCCGCGCCCTCCAGACCGATGGAGAGGCGAATCAGGCCTGGGGGAATGCCTTGCGCCCGCAAGCGCTCGGCGTTATCGCCCCGGTTGGGCGAGATCGCCAGGCTTTCCACGCCGCCCCAACTGACGCCAATGCGGAAGAGCTTGAGCCCGTCGATTACCCGGGCCAGTGCATCGAATGCTTCGCTGTCCAGCTCGAAGCTGAATAGGCCCGAATATCCGCGTTGTTGCTTTTCGGCAAGCGCCCGGTCCCGCTCGTCCAAGGCGGGGTGATAGACCTTTTTGACCCTGGCATGGCCTTCCAGATAACGCGCCACGCGCAAGGCATCCTCCTGATGGCGAGCCATGCGGACTGGCAAGCCGCGCAGCCCCCGGATCAGCAGCCAGGCGTCGAAGGGCGCCAGAATGCCTCCGAACAGCATGAAGGCGTTGCGGAAGATCTTTTCCATCAAGGTCTTGCCGCAAATCAGCGCGCCGGCCACCACATCGCCGTGGCCGCCGATGTATTTCGAGCAGGAATGCGCCACCAGGTCCACGCCCATGGTCAGCGGTTTTTGCAACAGCGGGGTGGACCATGTGTTGTCGATGGCGGTCAAGATTCCCCGGCTTCGCGCGAACTGAACCAGCGCGGCAATGTCCAGCGTGTGGAACAGCATGGTGCCGGGGCTCTCGAAATAAATCAGCCGGGTGTTGGGACGGATATGGGGCTCCAGCTCACTCGGCTCACGGCTGGGCGCATGGTCATGCTCGATGCCGAAACGGGTGAGATGCTCTGCCAACTGGAGCGCGGGTCCGTAAATCTGGTTGACGAACAACACGTGGTCGCCCTGGCGCAGCAGGCCCGTGAACAGCGCGCTGATAGCGGCCATGCCCGAGGCGAAACACTTGCAGGCCTCGCCCCGCTCCAGGGAGGCGAGCTTGCCTTCGAGAACCGCGACCGTGGGGTTCAGCCCGCGAGAGTACAGATGGTGGCGGTGTTCCTCGGCAAGGCCATGCACCAAGCTCTGAAAGCTCTCCTGAAAAAACAGCGAGCTCTGCACCAGCGCCGGCATCACCGCGCCGTGGCTGTTGGACCTGGCCTCGTCGTGTCCGATACAGATTTGTACGTCCAGGGGGTCAATGGACATTCGAGGTCTCCCCAACATTTGCCCACGTCTCATGTGTGCGGTGATGAAAATCGGCTCCCCAATTTCTAGCAGACCCGGGAGGCGATGGGAAGCGGATGGACGGCAAATTTTTGTCTCAAAAATAAAATACTTGCTACGTTTGTAGCGAATATGCTACTTTCCTTTTGCCGAATGGAGGCTGGTCATGATAATACCCGCGCTGCCCGATTTGAACGAAAATGAGTTGGCCGTGATGAAGGTGTTATGGGAGCAAGGCGCCCAAAGCGCGCGCGAAATTCACGATGCGCTTCAGGCTCGCCGCGACTGGTCCTACTCCACCACCCGAACCGTGCTGGAGAGGATGTGCAAAAAGAGTTTCCTCCAGAAACGGAGCTTTCACGGCCTCTACGTGTACCAGGCTCGCTTCGGCAAGCCGCTCGGCCTTGCCCGGCGGGTGCGCAACTTTGCGCGTCAGGTGCTGGAAACGGATTTGGCGCCCGTGGTCTCGTTGGTCGCCCGTAGCGAGGCGCTCACCCCCGAGGAGCTAGACGAGCTATCCGCCATTCTGGAGCATGCCGAATCCGAGGAGTGATCATGAGGCCTGATCTTGGAGCGCTCATCGATTGGAGCGAGGATATTTGCCGCTTCCTTTGGACCGAATCCCTGTACGCGCTGCCCATCTTCGTTTTCGCCTTGACCCTGAGCGTCTGGAAACCCAAGGGTTCGGCCCGGCTCTACCACGGCCTGTGGTGGCTGGTGCTGCTGCGTTTGATATTGCCTCCCGGCCTCACCGCATCCTGGAGCCTGAAAGCCCTGTGGGACGGCATGGCGCGGGGCTCCATACTTCCATCGGCCGATACCGTTTTCAATCTGCCGGAGATAGTGGCGCTTGGCCCAGAGGAGCCAATTGCCGGACTCACCATGGGACAACCGCTTTCGCTTTTCCCGCTGTTGGCGTTGGTTTGGCTGGCTGGATTCGCATGGCGTTGCGTTTCCTTTCTGCGCAAGCGAGCGTCCGCGCATGAGTTGGTGGAGCGCTCCGAACCGGTGGTCGATCCCCAATGGCGCGCATGTTTGGCGCGTTGGCGCTCCCTTCTCCATGTCCGGCGATCCGTGCGTTTGGTGCGTGGACCCGCGGAGGTTTCGCCCTTTACCATCGGCACCTTTCGGCCGGTTATCTACCTGCCTCAAACCCTGCTTCCCTCTGATGAGGTGGCCCTGGAGACCGTGATCGCCCATGAAATGGCGCATATTCGCCGCTTCGACGACCTGATCTTATTCGTCCAACACCTGATTGGCGCGATCTACTTTTTCAACCCCTTGGTTTGGGTCGCCAACCGCCGGCTGAACCATGAACGCGAACGCGTTTGTGACCGGCTGGCCCTGGAAACGGGTGGCGTCAGGGCCCGTGATTACGGCTATGCGCTGCTCGGCATTTTGGGGCGCAAACCGAAACCCGCCGGGGCGGCCGCCGCCCTGGCATCTTCAAAAAGGAGCACCATCTTGAGAATCGCATCCATCGCGGAATTCCGCTTTCACCAACCCCGGCGCGCCCTGCCGGTTGCCCTCCTGCTCTGCCTGACGGGTTTCTTCCTGTTGCCCATGGCGATCATGATCGGCTGGCTGTCGGAA
>JBGTRP010000760.1:0-3869 GCA_041940685.1 Acanthopleuribacteraceae bacterium | reverse complement strand
CAAACCCGCGAGTTGATCCCGCCAATAGGCGATTTGGCGGTCCAGGTCCCGCTCGGTGAGGCGCTTCCGCTGCCAACGCGCGTAGTCCGCGTATTGGAAGGCCAGCGCCGGCAGACTCGGTGGCGTTTGGCGAAGGTAGGCGCGGTAGAAGGCGGCCAATTCACGGGTAAAAATTCCGATCGACCAACCGTCGAAGACAATATGATGAAGAGTCAATACCAGCATGGCTTCCCGGGAAGCCAAACGGAACAGAAGCGTTCGCAGCAGCGGTCCCCGCGTGAGATCGAAGGGACTGTGGACTTCCCGTTGGGCGTCCTCTTGGGCTTGGGCCGGCCCCTCGGCATTGGGCAGGGCGCGCATGTCCACCATGGATAGCCGGGTCCTCAGTATGGGCATGACCGACTGATAGGGCTTGCCGCGCCGC
This sequence comes from Acanthopleuribacteraceae bacterium, assembly GCA_041940685.1. Taxonomy (GTDB): domain Bacteria; phylum Acidobacteriota; class Holophagae; order Acanthopleuribacterales; family Acanthopleuribacteraceae; genus JBGTRP01. Next base: position 3,445 of record JBGTRP010000760.1, on the reverse strand, counting down.
GTGGGAAAGCTGGTGCGCAATATTTCGTGGCGGGCAATGCATTTGTTCAGCGCGAATTCCAAGGCTTTGGCATCGAAAGCGCCGCGAATGCGAAAGGCATGGTGAACGTGGTAGGCCGATGCCCCGCCTTCCCATTGCGACGTGACCCACATCTGCTGCTGCATGAAGGAGAGGGGATGGGAGCGGCCGGGTTCGCGGTCCGAGAGTTCTTCCGCGGAGGGCGCGGGATTGGGGTTCATGGCGAGCCGGCTCGCGGGAACCTGGATGCCCTTGCGCTGGAGAAGCAGGTCCAATAGTTTCAACCTGTCTTGATTCATGGCGTCGGCGTTCATGGGACATGCTCCAGGGCGCTTTCGGGGGCGAGCGCCTCCCGGTCGCGGGCGCCTTCCCGTTGAAGCCGTTCCGCGACCTCCCGATCGCTCATGGCCTCGATGGAAAGCAGGGTTGTGGCGATTTCTTCGACGACCTCGCGGTCGCCCCAAGCCTCGATTACCTCCTGGGCCAGGCGCGCGACTGTGGGTGACTCGAACAAACGGCGCAGGGCAAAGTCCACTCTGAATATCCGATTGAGGCGGTTGATGATCTTTGCCGCGAGCAGGGAATGCCCTCCCATTTCGAAGAAATTGCGATGGACATCGATCCGCTCTACCCCCAGCGCCTCGCGCCAAATGCCCGCGACCACTTCCTCGATAGGTCCGCGCGGAGGCGTGTTCCGTTCCCGAGAGGCCAATTGCTGCCAGTCTGGGATGGGTAACCGGCCGCGATCCACCTTCTTGTTGCGGTTGATGGGCAGGGCTTCCAGCCATACGAAAGCGGCGGGAATCATGTACTCGGGCAATTTGGTTTTGAGGTAGGCGCGCAACTCCTCGCCGCTGGGCTGTATGGAACCGTCCGATACGAGATAAGTCACGAGGCGTTGGTCGCCTTTTACATCCTCCCGCACCACGGTCACGCGGTCGCTGATCCCCGAGAATTGGTTCAGCAGAGAGTCGATTTCCTCCACCTCCACGCGGATGCCTCGCACCTTGACCTGGTGGTCGATACGGCCCAAGTAGGCAATCGTTCCATCCGGCAGCCAACGCGCGAGGTCGCCGGAGTGGTAGATCCGTTCTCCCGCCGCCAGGGGATGCGGGTGGGGCTGGAAGCGGTCCGCGGTCAAATCCGGCCGATTCCAATAACAACGGCCCAGGCAGAGCCCGCTGATGAACAATTGGCCCGGAACGCCGATCGGCAGGGGTTGCAGCCCTTCATCCAGAATAAGGTTGCGGGTGTTGCGGATGGGCTTGCCGATGGTGGGGAAGGCTGGCCAGGAGTGGGGCTCGCCCGCCAGTTGCAGGGAGGTGGAGACATGGGTTTCCGAGGGTCCGTAATCGTTGTGGACGGTTACTGCTGGAATCGCGCCGAGGAAACGGGCCAACGCCGCGGTCACGCGCATTTGCTCACCGGTGCTGATAAAAACCCGCAGATGGGCAAAATCCCGAGCGCGGTCTCCGAAAGCCTCGGTAAATTGCTGAATCAAGGTAACGGGCAGATTGACCTTTTCGATCTTGTGGGCGATGACGTAACGGCCCAGGGTCAGGGCGTTGCGGCGCGTGTCCTCGGAAGCCACGAACAGGCAACCTCCCGAGCCGAACGCGGAAAAGCTGTCGGTAAAACTGGGATCGAAACCCAGGCCGGCAAATTGGAGGATGCGCAACTCCGGCGGATGAATGCGGATATGCCAGTCCATGTAATTGACCAGCGGGCGATGCGCCAGGCCTACGCCCTTGGGCCTTCCCGTCGAGCCCGAGGTATAGAGAATATAGGCCATATTCTCCGGGTGGATAGGAGGGGCCTCATAAGTGGCCGCTTCCTCATCGGTCTCGAGGGTATCCAGGTAAAACACGCGAAGCGGCATGTCCGGCAAGCGCCCGGGACAACCGCGTCGGCTAACCACGAGACGGGCGCCGGTCTCCTCCAGCATCAGCCGGAGCCGGTCCGGCGGCATGCACGGGTCCAGGGGCATGTACGCGCCGCCCGCCATGAAGACGGCCAACACGGCGACGAACATCTCAGCCGAACGGTCCAGGAAAAGGCCTGCCGTGGAATCGGTTCGGAGGCCCAAATCGCGCAACCGCGAGGCAAGGGTTTGGGCCCGAAGCAACACCATCTCATAGGTTAGGAACTCCCTTTCGTAAACCAAGGCGACTCGATCCGGGGTTCGAGCGGTCCAGGAAAGAAATCGGTGGTGGGCCAGGGAACCCTCCCGGTAGGGCGCCGCCGTGTCATTCCAGGTGCGCATCACCAGCCGACGCTCGGTTTCCGTCAGCAGAGAAAGCGTCAGCCAGGATCGATCCGGGTTGGCCAGAACGCCCTCAACCAAGCAAATCAGGTGGGCGAGCATGCGGCGGATGGTTTCCGGTTGGTACAGATCGCTCTGGTATTCCAGGGTAGCCGCTAGGCCGTCGCCGCTTTCTCTGACGATCAGGTTCAGATCGAACTTGGCGGTTCCGGCATCAAAGGATGCGGGATGCAGGCGAAGGCCGGGCAATTCCATTTCCGCATCGGGAAGGTTTACATACTGGAACATGACCTGAAACAGGGCCGACCGGCTCAAATCGCGTATCGGATTCAGCTCCTCCACCAGGCGTTCGAAGGGCAGATCTTGGTAGGCGTAAGCGGAAACGCAGGTTTCCCGCAGTTGCTGGAAAAAGGCTCGCACCTTCAGGGCCGGATTCGGGTTGGAGCGAAGCACGAGCGTATTGGTGAAAAAGCCGATCAAACCCTCGATTTCCTCATGGCGTCGGTTGGCAATGGGAACGCCGACCGCCAGATCATCCTGACCCGCATAGCGATGAAGCAGGATTTGGAACACGCCCAACAAAGCCATAAACCGGGTAAGGCCTTCCCGGCCGCAAAACCGGTCCAACCCCGCCAAGAGTTTCCCGTCCAGGACCGCGCATTCCCTTGTGCCGCGAAACGAAAGCGCGGCGGGCCTGGGAAAATCCGTGGGCAACTGAAGAACCGGTAGGTCCCTGAGGCGCTCCCGCCAGAAATCCAGAAAGCGCTCCAAAACCTTTTCGTTCAGCCAATGTCTCTGCCAAACCGCATAATCGGCGTACTGAAGGGGCAAGACTGGAAGGGTGCCCTCGCGGCCTGCTACTTCCGCGGCGTAGAGCGCTCCGATTTCTCGACCAAAGATGCCGATCGACCAGCCGTCGGCAATCAGATGATGCGCGCACAGCAACAGGGCGGCGCTTCCGGGCCCGTCCAGAATGATGCGCGCGCGGAACCCGGGCTCGTCGGCGAGATGAACGGGCTGGTTCGCCGCTCCGGTCGCCAGGCTCGCGCGCAATGCCGCTCTGGTGTTGGGAAGCGCATCGCGCAAGTCGATTACGTCGACCCGAGGCTCGGAGGCCCCTTCTATCCGCTGCACCGGCTTGCCGTTTTCGAAGAGAAAGCGGGT
>JBGTRP010000759.1:0-3875 GCA_041940685.1 Acanthopleuribacteraceae bacterium | reverse complement strand
CTTGCCCGACAGGCGGTCGTCATCCGCGCCGCCGGCGAGCACGTCGCGACCTCGATCGCCGGAGAGGTCGTCCCGGCCCGCGCCGCCGACGAGCGTGTCTGCGCCGCGGCCGCCGGATGCTTCGTCCGCCCCCCGGCCGCCCGTGAGAAGATCCGCGCCCCCGCCTCCGGCGATGCGGTCGGACCAGCCGCCGCCGCGCAGTTCGTCGTCGCCGCCGCCGCCGAAGAGCCTGTCGCTCTGCGCGCCGCCGGCGGCCGTATCGTCGCCCGTTCCGCCCCGGATGACGTCTTCGCCGGCCTTGCCGATCAGCCGGTTCGCGGCGGCGTTGCCGGTGATCCTGTCGTCGCCCGCGCCGCCGATCGCCGTCTCGATCACCACGCCGCTGGCGATGGTCTTCGCGCCGTAGCCGTCGCCCACATAGGAGAGCGATCCGCCGCCGCCGTCTTCCTGCCGGAGCGTCGCGGGGCGAAGATCGACGACGAATTGCTGGAAGAAATCGAGGAATTGCTGATCGGCGTGGATTTAGGGGTGCAAACCACCATGGAGGTGGTGGAAAACATCCGCAAAACCGCGGAGAAAGGAGATCTCGCCACGGCCGATGCGCTGCAAAGCACCCTCAAGGACGAGTTGCTGCGCATTTTGAAGGCTTTGCCGCAAACCGAGCTTCGCCTAGACCATGGACCCACCATCCTGCTGGTGGTCGGAGTCAATGGCGTCGGCAAAACCACGACCATCGGAAAAATCGCCAACCATTTCAAGCGGATGGGGAAGACCGTCACGGTTTGCGCCGCGGATACCTTCCGCGCCGCGGCGGTGGAACAACTCGAGGTTTGGGCCAAGCGGGCAGGGGTCGACATCGTACTCAAACCGGGAGGGAAAGACCCCGCGGCCGTGGTTTATGACGCGCTGGAAAAAGTGGGGCGGGAAGGTACGGATGTCCTGCTAATCGACACGGCCGGTCGCCTGCACAACAACCCCAACCTGATGAACGAATTGGGCAAGATCCACCGCATCATCGGGAAATCTTACGCCGATGCGCCCCATCATGTGCTTTTGATCCTGGACGCGGTAACCGGACAAAACGGGCTTCAGCAGGCCAAGCAATTCGTGGCCAAGGTCGAGGTCACCGACCTTGCCATCACCAAACTGGACGGCACGGCCAAGGGCGGCATCGCGCTGGCGATCGCCAAGGAGCTCAACCTGCCCATCCGTTTCGTGGGCGTGGGTGAAAAAATGGACGACCTGCTGCCCTTCGATCCGGAGGCCTTTGTCGATTCCCTTTTTGAAAGTTGACCACCGTTGCCGCGTTTCAAATCAACTAGCTCGGGCCTCATTTGATGCCGTGGCAAAAGTTGCTTTGCGTATTTTGGCGAGTTCCCCTATGTTTTTTTGAGTTTCTCGAGAAAAAGAGATTGGTAAACAAGAGCGTGACAACCCTGCCAGATGACACGCCCCTTGATTTAGGTGAAGCCTATGTTCCCTTATGAAAATCAGTAAAAAATGGAAAGCGCCGTTGCCGACACATAGGGCAAAATGATCAAGGCTAGAACACCATTGAGGACAATATAGAACACCCAAGACAGAACTCTCCGGGTCAGCTTCTTTTGAGAATCGTTTGTTTTGAGTCCTGGTATAGTTTTCTTTTCAGAGAAAACAGTAGTGACGAAAATAATCACTCCCCCTAACAATGCAATGGACCAGCTCATAATTCCCCCCGCTAGAACCCACTTGTAAACCGGAAGACCAATTAGCACTTTTTCTTCAGCTTGGTCGGTTTTGAACATCCCCGGACCGAAAATTTCGTAAATTGCCCCACCAGGATCCTCAAATTTATTCTTGGGCGCGGGAAACTCTCTAAAAGCCTCCGGATCCTCACTTTTATTCAAGATTTCTCCCATTCTGTTGAAGGTAATGCGGAGGTCATTTCGAGCAGTTGCAACCTCAAGGTGATTATTTTGGTTCATGTCTAATCGAAAACTACCCATGGCTGTATCAATTTGCCATCCATGTTGAAATTTTCCGTCGGGGTCATAAACCTGGATTCGACCAAAAAAGGTGGAACCCCAGTACAGGAAGCCTTCTCGATCAAAGACAGCTCCCGAAAAGTGTGTCATTGGGAGTTCTGTTGAGTCTCGGATTTTCCCTGGAAAAAATTTGACTCCCAAACTTCCGGAAAATCCTATTAGGCCTAAAAGAATTGTGGAGAACCCAAGAATATAACCCCCTTTCTGCAAATGATCCTCCATTGATGATGCGACCAACAAAGTATAACTCAGTTTTTTTGTCAACAGCTTGAAAGTCACGAGATGTCTGAATCGCCCCGGGATCGCCGGAGACTCGTTAGTTTGAGTTAAGTCACCTTAACCGGCTCCTTCGTCTTGTTGCAAAAGCGTTCTTCGAATTCGGCAGGCGGAATGTGGCCGAGAGAACTCATTAAACGACGATGATTGAACCAATCCACCCATTCCAAGGTGGCATATTCAACCTCATCGATGGTCCGCCAAGGACCCTTCCGATGAATCAATTCCGCCTTGTAAAGACCGGTAATGGTCTCAGCCAGGGCGTTGTCGTATGAATCGCCAACGCTTCCCACCGAGGACTCGATTTCCGCTTCCCTCAATCTTTCAGAATATCGGATCGACAAATACTGACTGCTCCGATCACTATGATGGATTAAACCCTCTGTCTTTCCCCGTGACCACAGGGCTTGTTCCAGGGCATCCAAGACCCATTCCGTTCGCAGAGAACGCATCACCCGCCAACCAACAATGCGACGCGCAAAGGCGTCTACGACGAAGGCCGTGTAAGCAAAACCGCTCCAGGTCGATACGAATGTGATGTCAGCGACCCACAACTGGTTTGGACGCGTCGCCTTGAAATGGCGGTTCACCAAATCTGCGGGGCAGCCTCTCCTAAAGTCACGGACTGTGGTTCGACAGCGCCGACCTCCTACAACGCCCTTCAGCTCTAACTTTTTCATCAGGCGCTCTACGGTGCAGCGGGCCACCCGAATTCCTTCTCGATTGAGCTGATGCCAAACCTTTCGGGCGCCATAGACTTGAAAATTCTCATGCCAAACCCGAAGGATTTCGCCACAGAGAAACCGATCCCGTTTATGCCTTGGTGGAACACGGCTGGGATCTGCCTGCCGGGCTTTTTGTTCGTAATAGGTTGATGGGGCAATCGGCAATTGTCGACAGATTGGCTCGACCCCATACTTGCCACGGTGTTCATCGATAAAGGACTCCATTACCTCCCGCGGCGGTCGAGCTCCGCCTGGGCGAAAAAAGCGGCTGCCTTGCGTAGGATTTCATTGGCTCTTTTAAGCTCACGGTTTTCCCGCTCAAGCGCTTTGATTCGCGCCATGTCTGTAGTCGTCATCCCGTGGCGAAGCTCCTGATCTCTTTCTGCTTGGCGAATCCAAGTTCGTAAAGTTTCGGCTTTGCAGCCCACCTTTTCCGCAATGGATCGGATCGCCGCCCATTGAGATCCATGGCTTCATCAGCCTGACCAAAGAGGGCGGGGGGCAACGGGTATTTTCCGAGCGGACCCTTGAGCTCTCCCTGGCGCGACCCAAGCTGTGCCACTTAAGCAAAGCGCGCGGGGCTTTCTCACCAAGCTTAATTCACTGTTTAACCATGATTTGGACGCTCTCTCCCTTCAAGTTCCTCCTTTTCCTTGGCGATCCATAGAGGTTCCTCTGTTGAAAATGCCTGGCGCGATTTGGAAAAAATAAACTATTTCAGGGAAGAGGGGACTTACCAAGTATATGAACGTGAAAGTCTCTTCCGCTTTTTGCGTATCAAGTGATTTTGCGGCATTGGGATTCCGGATATCGAACGATTAGTCCCCGTAGAGTGGCCGCGTTTCCATCA
>JBGTRP010000758.1:0-3883 GCA_041940685.1 Acanthopleuribacteraceae bacterium | reverse complement strand
ATTATCCGTAAATAAATTACGATTACTCATAGCGAAACTAGCCTAAGGAGATCTTACCCACTGTGCACAAGGGCAAGAAGCAGGAATCGGTTTCAGACCATAGGGCGTGTTCGGCAGGTGTTTGAAGAGTTTGGGCAACTCGCCGTCCATGCGTTTGGCGATATAGGCTGCCTCGCGAATGTAATCCTCGGGTTCGGTGACGTAGAATTGCGGATCCGTGCGCAGGAAGTGAAGGAAGGCGTCCAGATCGCCAACAAAACCGGTTTTATTTTTCAGGGCCTCCATCTCGGCGAGGATTCGCGCGACCTCGTTCAGGCCGGTTTGATGCACCTCAAGCGGGCTGAGGTCGAGGGTGGTGTAGTGCTTGGCGCGATGAGAGTAAAAAGCCTCTCCGCCCGGCAATCGGGATGCGCCAAGCGTGTCCCGCGCGCCCGGAATATAGGTTTCCACCATGAAATCCAGGAATTCGCGATAGCCCGGCAACACCGATTCGCGGATGGCGAGCCTACCGTCTTCCAAGATGCGGCGACGGTCTTCATCCGGAATTCCCCCGGGAAGCTCGCGCAAGGGCCTGTAAAACGCGCTCTGAGTCGCATCCTCCACCACATGGGCCGCGATGGTGGCCTCGTACCCGGAAAGCACCACGCGCGGCAAGGTGATGCCCCTGGCCAAGCCCTCGCGCATGAGCGCCATATTTCCACGGGCATGCTCGGCAAAGGACTGCAACCGGGCGATGTAGCGGTCATAATCCTCCACGGTTTGATAAGTACGTTCCGGCAAACGGGCGAAATCGATGTGGAAACCCTCGCGGTTGGTGATGGGTATCAAATATGAGCCGAATTCGATTTCGGCAATGCGGTGGCCCAACTGACGCTCCAGGACATCGGCGTCCAGATGTTGGGCGCGGTTAAATCCTTCGCGATCAATAGCCTTTAGACGCTCCAGAAATGCGGCCAACCCGGCGGCTTCCCGTTGGTAGCGCTCCAGGGAAACCTTTTCCAAGCGCCGCTTGTAACGCGTATCGACGCCCTCGGGAAGCGGTAGGTTTGTTTCTTCCGCGCGAAAGGCAACCACTTCCTCGATCAAGCCCGCCAGGGAACGGGCCGCATGTTCACGCGCTTCCTCGGGCTCTTCCGCTCGCCCCAAAGCCCCCGCGGCCCATACCAACAAGCCGCATAAAGGAATGCAAAACCAATCGCGCAAATACTTTGAACCGACGCCCGTCATCAGGCCTCCCCCTGGGCGATCCCGGTCGAGATGGAAAAGCGGCGCGGAAAAGGCCCTCGGGGCGCGACGGCAAGAACCATCGCCGCCTTCTGGCTTTTTTCATCCGCTTGAAATCCGCTGTTTGAACCGGGTTGACCCCGTGCTTTTCGGTGGCACCAGCATAAACCCGGCCAGCGAATTGTCAAGCGGAAAGCGTGATTTGTGGTTCATTATCCGGGGAAATACGGCGCCGAAACCCGGTCGGGATTCTGCCTTGCTTGGCGCTAGTTGCCCCTTACCACGAGGCGGCCCTCGAAACCCTCGAATTCAACCGGGTGGGATGCCACCACGCGGTCGATTTCCGCCTCGGGCACGCGAAGCAACTCCGCCTGATCGGCATCCCCGTCAAAGAGGGTGATGTAGGCGTTGCCGTCGCGGATGGCGGCGATGCGCGGCTCGTTCTCGGGTTTGTAGGCCAGGCTCCGGTCTTTACCCTCACGGTCCATCACCAGCATGGCGCGCCTATCGTCGGGCATGGAGGTCCATTTCTCCACCACGAGCATGCCGTTGGCCGCCACCCACAGGTTGCGCACGACCGGAAAGAACTCGGGCAGATCCGGCTCGAACGCCATGCCGCCGCCCCGTTTCTTGGCCTGTTCCTCAAATTCCTTGAAGCGCTGCATGCCCCATTCCTCGTTAAAGGCAGCCGGCTTCTCATCGCGCTGAATGGCGTTCACCACCTTTTTGGCTTCTAGGTCCAGCACACTGATTTTGAACGAGCCCTGGTGGCTGATGTAACCCCAGCGCCCATCGGGGGAAACCGCCATGAAGGGCTGGTCGCGCACGGGGTTGTAGGGCATGGCCGCGGGCCGTCCGCCGCCGCTCTCCACCCGCATGAAGCCCATGGAGCCCTTTCTCTCCCAATGCAGTAGCTTGACGGGTTCGCCAAAGCCGTGATCCGCCAGGCTTACCTCCACGGGCACACTTGGGTCCATGGAAAAGCGCCAGTTCGCGTACAACCAGCCACTGGCCGTTTTGGCGGTTACCAGCATGCGTCCCGGCGTGGAGACGCGGTCGAGGTATTGGCCCGATTCGTCAAAAACCGAAATCCCGCCCGCACCCATATCGGTGACATATAGTTTCCCGCCGGAAAGCTCCACGGCCACAGGGGCCTGCAGTTCACCCGGACCCTGACCCTTGCCGCCAAGGGTCGTGAGCGCCTCGCCTTGCGCGTTGTAGCGCAGGATCTTGGCCTCCGCGAAGTGGACGATGAACACATCGCCATTGTCCGCGACCACCACGTCGCTTTTCTTGAGCGGTTGAAAAATATCGGTATCGCTGTACTTTACCGGGGTCCCCCCATCCATGAACAGGAAACAGGCTATCCAAATCAACATGAGTTTCACTCCTTGAGCGACATATATTTTGGCTGTACAAGCGCCCTGGGCGCGGCCACGAAACCCTCGATCGGGGCTCGTCCTCCCGTTACCAAGGGCAAGAGCAATGCCAAACAAGCGGCAAGCTTCAAGCCCCAAGCTGCAAGCGGCCTCGTTTACAGGACGGATCGGGAATGGCTCGCCGCTTGGGTCCATGGTTTTCCGCCTTTCTCCCGAGGAAAGCCATGGCGCGCCTCATGGCAAGACGACGCCTTCGGGCCGCCCCTATGCCAAGGGCGCCATGGTGAATGTGGGTGGACTCGGTCTCCTCATTTGGGGAAACACCTACTGAAAAAAGCAGCTCAGCCAGAAGGCGGGGAATCCGCCTTGAGAAGGCCATAGCCGCGGGCCGCCTTGCTTTGGGTTCCCCGCACCAGGGGGAGGGCGGTCAACAGGCGGGCGGCGAGGCTTTCTAAATCCTCGCGGGTACCCGTAATCAGCTCCAACTCGATTTCGCAAATGGAGACCCGGGCGTCTTGGCGGCGGATCTCGCCCACATCGAGGGCCATCTCGATGTGAACGCCGGGTTTGGGGCGCAAGCGCCAGGCGGTGCGCTGGAAATCCGTGGTAAACAGAGCGCGCAAATCCTTTTGCAGAGGCCGATCCTCGCCGAGGTATGCATAGGGTGTTTCCCGGAGCAGAGAGAGGTCCGGCTCATCGCTTTCTACGGGATGCTCCAGCTCTTCCCGAATGGAGAGCCCATCGTCCCGTCCGGCTTGTTCTTTGAGCGTCTGGATGCGGCGCTGGCCGTCGCGGCGGATGCGCAGGCCAAACCCGCGCCGGCGCAGGTCTAATCCCGGGGTGTCGAAATAGGTGCTGATCAGGCGTTTGCGGGTGGCCGGCCCCTCGGAAAATTCCCGGATCAGGGCAAGACCCTCAACGTCCTGCACCCTATGGGGTTCGATCAGAAGTTTGATCTCAATTTCTTTGGCCAAGCCCGCACCAGCCACCGCGTCACGAATCATGCCGATCTTATCACCCGCGCCCCGCTGAAACCAGGACAGGTTGAAAATACTCTCAAAAAGCGCGTTTCGCCGATTGGCTCAAGCGGACTCGCTGGCGATGGCTTTCTCGCCGGATGCATTTCCACGGGACAAGATGCGATTCAGCACGGCCATTTTAATCGTGCGGAAATCGTCGAACAGGGTGTACAACACGGGCACGACCAGCAGGGTAAGCAGCGTGGCGGTGGTCATGCCGCCGATGAGCGTCAGGCCAAAGCTTTTGTAGCTCATGCCCAT
>JBGTRP010000757.1:0-3898 GCA_041940685.1 Acanthopleuribacteraceae bacterium | reverse complement strand
CCACCCCGGCGGGCGCCACGGTCCCCGCGGTCTCGAAGGTCACGTGGTGCCCGGCGGCTCGCAGGCGGCGACCGAGCTCTCGAGCTGGGCGGTCAGGCGATGGAGGTCCTGACCGTCTCGGTAGGCTTTCAGCATCACGGGATCCTGGGCGAACCCAGCGGCCACGCGCATCTCCACCTGCGAATAGTCCGCGAGCACGTAAGCGTAACCGGGTTCGGGCCGAAAACAGGCACGCACGTTCTTTTCACGCGGCACCTGTTGAATATTGGGATCGGAACAGGCGAATCGCCCGGATGCCGAGGCTATTTGATGGTAGTTGGCGTGTATGCGGCCGGTTTCGGGTAAGACCGCCTCGGCAAAGGGATTGAGAGTGGAGCCGATGATCTTGCTCAAATGCCGATACTCCAAAATCTTGCCGATGAAAGGATACTCGGCCACCAGCGGCCGCAACCGCCAGTCCGCGGTATCCTCCACCTCGATGCCCTTGCGTTGCAGTGCTTTTTTTACCTGCTCGGGTGCATTGAGGTTGAGCGTATTCATGCCGGGCAACGCGTCTTCGCTCTCCAAAACTCCTAACAGTTCTTCCTCGATCGTCTCAATGCGGCGCAGAATCTCGTCCTTCACCTCTCCCAGTCGGGTCAGGTCCACCTGAATGCCGCGCACCTCCATGGCGGCCACGGGCAACACCGTGCGAAATTCCAGCCGAGAAACCTTGTTCAGCTTGTGGTTTGCAAGCTCATGGGCCAAAACCTTGTGCAACTTCACCAGGACTTCCGCATCCCTGGCCGCGTAGTGAATTTGACCCTCGGAAAGCGGACCCGACCAGTCGGAATTCTGATATTGCTTGTCGAGCCGGTTTCCCAAATAGCGCAATGCCACCTCGGCCAGGCTGTGACGGGCGCGACGCTTGCCCAGGGCCAGCAATTGCGAGGCCAGCATGGTGCAAAAAAGGTTGCGGGGCTCGATGCGGTGATGAAACCAAAGATGTTTCACATCGAACTTGGCGTGATGCAGCACCACCAACCGGTCCTTGCTCTCTAACAACTGGCGCAGAAGCGAGACTGGCCGGGAGCGGTCCATGTCGATCACGAACGAATCCGAGGCCGTGGCGAGCTGAACCAGGCGAATGCGACTCTGCTGGGGCACCAGCCCATTTTTGCCCGCGGTTTCAATATCCAATCCCAGCACCGGTTCCCGGAGTAACGCCTCCAGCCGGGGCCATTCACCCTCTGACCTGATGTAGTAAAACGCCATAGCAATCGACCCAAAGAACGGAAAAAATCCGTGGAGTCTCATCCATGTCGCGCGAGTACCGCCATGAATCCCATAAAAAGATAGCAGATATAGGCGATGACCATGGCCCAAATTGCCGCGGCAACCAGGGTCATGATGCGGAAACGGGATCTGGAAAGATCACTCATGCCGAGAGCCAGACAACTGATGGTGCGCATGCCGATCTGGAAGCGCATCAGCGGAATGGCCAGGAGCGCGAATCGGCCTAAAAATTTCGCCGCCCGCTCGCAACGGGATTTCAGCCGGGGCCATCGGGCCAGGATGCGGTCGCCGCGGCGACGGCCAATCTCGAACCAAAAACAATCTCCTAAAAAAGCGCCGAGAAAGGCGGCGCCCATCACGGGATAGAGTGAGAACTCCCCTTGAAAAACCGCATAACCCGCGGCCAAGAGCACGATTTCTCCCTCTATCGCGGTTCCCAACACAATCAGGACATACCCGATCGGGGTCATTTTTCCGACAAAGCCTTGCGGATCATGTCCATATGAGCCTGAACGCTCAATTCGTTATGCAGACTAGCGGTAATGACGCCCTTTTGGTCAATCAGGTAGGTGATGCGTTTGGAAATGCGGATCAGACCTCGAAAGGCCTCAAAGGCCTTGGCCAGCTTCCCTTTTTCGTCGGCGACCAGGGGAAAGGCGATGCCGTGCTTGGAGGCGAATCCCTCATGAGACGACACGCCGCCCGTGCTGGAGCCCAACACATTCGCGCCAAGCGAGCCGAACTCGCCCAGGGAAGACTGCAAGCTGCAGGCCTGTTTGGTGCAAATGGTGGTGTTGTCCTTGGGATAAAAGAACAGGATCAGCGGCCCATCCCGCCAGAAGTGGCTCAAAGGTCCGCGGTAACCCAGATGGGTTTCGATTTCTACATCAGGCGCATGGGTTCCTGGTTTCAACATCTTGGCTTTACCTCCCTTTTCTCGGCATTTCCCCCTGTTCTCATTTTAGGATCGCCCGCAAAGCGGATTCCAAATTCGGCTGCTGGAAGGCGAAACCTGCCGCCTCCAGCTTGGCCGGGGACACACGCGCGCCGTGAAGCAAAAGCTCCTGTCCCATTTCCCCGAATATCGTACGAACCACCATGGCGGGTAAGGGAAAAAAGGTTGGACGCCCCAATACCCTTCCCAAGGTTTGGGTAAACTCCTGGTTGGTGACCGGCCGGGGCGCGACCAGGTTGACCGGGCCGGAGATCGCATCCCGCTCCAGGCAGAACAGGATTGCGCGGACCACGTCCTCGATCGCGATCCAGCTCATGTATTGGCGTCCGTCGCCAATTTTGCCGCCCAAACCCATTTTGAAAGGCGTCAGCATCTTGGCAAGCGCCCCGCCATCCTCGGCCAGCACCACGCCGATGCGCGCATTCACCACCCGCACGCCCGCTTCCAGCGCCGGCGCCGTGGCAGCCTCCCAGGCAATGGCGAGATCCGCCAGGAAACCCTCGCCAGGAGACGCATCCTCACTGAGTAAGGCATCCCCCCGATTGCCGTAGAAACCAATGGCCGAGGCGCAAACGAATACCCGCGGCGGTTTTTTGAGTTCGGCAAGGGTTCGGCTTAGCAATAGGGTGCTTTTCAACCGGCTTTCCACGATGCGGTTCTTGCGCGCTTCGCTCCAACGGCCGCCGGCCACATTGGCCCCGCCCAGGTGAATGACGGCATCGACGCCTTCCAAGTCTCCAGGGTTAAGCAAACCCTTGCCGGGGTCCCAGTCTATGTTCCGCGTAACCTCCTGGCCGTCGCTGGTAGGCCGCAGCAAGCGATACAATTGAAAACCGCGATTCTGTAAAACAGTGCATAGTCGGGCGCCCAGTAAGCCGCCCGCGCCGGCGATCGCAACCTTGGATAGCTTTTTTCTTTCGGATTTGGGCATTAGACTCCTGCCCCCCTTGGATCGCCGACTTGTAGTCGGCTCTTTTTACCATTACTCAAGGCCGAGTACAACTTGGCGCTAAGGCCAACACCCCTTAAAAGCCCTCAAATCAGGACCCGCCTCCTGATTTGGGGATTATCTCAGGCAATGCCGTGTTTTTCCAAACGGTAGAGGAAGGCCTTGTAGGAAAGCTCCAGCAACCGAGCGGCGCGCGCGCGGTTCCCCGCGGCCAGCTCCAATGCCTGGCGCAGGCAGTCCAACTCGTGTTTCTCCCAAGACATGCCGCCGGGAGGCAGACGAAAAGGCGTATTTGCGTCAAGGGGTCCCGTCATTTCGCGGGGAAGGTCTTCCTCCAATATGCGACCATCCTCGCTGAGTAGAATCAGCCGTTCGACCACATTGGCCAGCTCACGCACATTACCGGGCCAGGAATAGTCGATCAGCTTCTTCAACACGCGTGGAGGGAGGCCAGCGAAGCGAAGGCCGTGACGCTTACAAGTGCGATCCTGAAAATATTTGGCCAGCCGGGGAATGTCCTCGCGCCGCTCCCGCAAGGGAGGCAGCGAAACCGGCACCACGTTCAAGCGGTAGTAGAGATCCTCGCGAAAACGGCCCGCGGCCACTTCCGCGCGCAAATCGCGGTTGGTAGCGGCGATGATGCGCGCGTTCGAGCGCCGCAACTGGGTTTCGCCGACGCGCTGGAACTCGCCGTTCTCCAGCACGCGCAGCAGCTTGGC
>JBGTRP010000756.1:0-3911 GCA_041940685.1 Acanthopleuribacteraceae bacterium | reverse complement strand
GAGTTTCTGAATGCAAAAGGAATTTCCTCGCGGGAAAAGGAGGTGTTGCAGTTGCTGCTGCAAGGTTACTCCAACGCGCGCGTGGCGGAAACCTTATTCATCTCCAACAACACGGTCAAGACCCATGCCCGCAATATCTTTCGCAAGTTGGGCGTGGCCAGCCGCTACGAATTGTTGACCCTTTCCCACCAGGGAGGAGAGCCGGCATCGGCCGGTCAAAAAAATCACCCCGATGGGTGAGGCGTTTTCCGCCAAATTCACCCCGATGGGCGATAGCGGCCCCTTGGAACCACATCCTATATTGAGGTGGTCGCCCAACATGGGCCCGACAATCTCATTTTTAAAGGAAGTTCCATGGCTTTAATGAAAGGTTTTCCCACCGCTCTCCTTTTCGCATTCACCATCCTGCCCAGCTTCGCGCAGGAAGAAAGACCCTGGCCGCGTCGGGTTCTGATCACCAACGACAATGGCATCGAAGACATTAAGATCATCGCGCTCGCGCGCGCCTTCGCCCCCATCGCGGAAACCTATGTGGCCGCGCCCATGGAGGACCGCAGCGGCAGCGGCAACTACCTTTCGGCCGTGCGCAAGGGAGAAGTGGCAGTGGAACGGCGCGACCTGGGCGCGGGCATTCAGGCCTACGCGGTGGACGGCTTCCCCGCCGACTGCGTGGTCGTGGCGCTCGCGGGCATTTTGGCCGATAATCCGCCGGACCTGGTCATCTCGGGCATCAATGGCGGCGCCAACCTGGGCATCGACTGGATGTTTTCCGGCACCATCGGCGCGGCGCGCGTGGCAGGCCTGGCCGGCATTCCCGCGCTCGCGGTTTCCGGCTTGGACGATGACCTGCCAGGCGCCGTGGAGGCGGCCGTGGCCTTTGTGGTCCGCCTGGCGCAAAGCCCCTTGATGCGGGAATGGAAGCCGGGCCGCTACCTCACCGTCAGCCTGCCGCGCCTTCCGCCCGCGCAAATCAAGGGCGTGCGCCTGGCGACAAGAGCGGGCGTCGAAGAATTTCCCGTGTTTGCACCCACCGGCGAGAGCCCGGATGAAAGCGGCCGCGGCCTCTGGAAAATCTCCGGCATCCGCAAATTGGAATACCAACCAGGTCCAAATACCGACGCGGCCCTCTACCAGCAGGGCTACATCGCCATCGTGCCCATGCACAGTGATGAGCAGGATACCCTCTGGTTAAAAACACTACATCAAGAGACCGGAGTTCTTCCTGCCTGGAATCCCAATTAACGCCTGCCCAGAAACGCATTTTTTTTAACCACAAAGAACACGGCGCCACATGAAGGGAAAATACATAAGCTTATTATTTATACATGGTTATCACAAATTCTTTTGCCTTATCTTCGTGGTCTTGGTGGTGAGTTATCCTATTCCGGATGGACCCCAATGAATGGTATTTGCTCTTGCTTGCCCGAATTTCACAAACATGTGTGAATCATGACCCGATTTCTAGACAAAGTTCGGGGAGTGATTAAAGTGGAATGGTTCAGGCCATGCCGCTCGGGGTCCTAAATCTCGGGTTCCAACTCGAAATAAATTTGGCAATTCGGTGCCTCATCATGCCTCAGGTGGAAGCATCCTTCTTCCGAGGTTTTAAACTGAATTTGAATTCCATCATAACTACCGGCTACATGAAAGCGGACAAGGAAAAGAGCGATGAGGAAAATAGTCGACCACAGAGTGACCCGCACGAATTGCCCCATTATGATCAACCCCCAAGGCTTGTGGTATTGGACCAATCTTTGTACCCGAGCCTCCAAACAGGAATTTCCCCGCAAGATATGATGCCCGGGTGAAAAAAGCCTTCTCCAAGCGGCATTCCGTTTTTTGATAAATTGCCAGGCTTTGAGCAGCGAGGACGCCAAGGCCAGCGGGTTTCCCGTTGATTTCACCGTGAGATCGTCACAGGTCTTCTCTCGCAGCCGGGAAAAGATCCTTTTGAGGAAAAAGAAGAAAATGAGAAGCCCGAAGACGGTCCCGAGGGTTGCAATTAGTGAATTCCGTACGCTGACAACAAAATAAACGCCAAAAAATGCGACGGTCAAAATGGGCATCAAAGCGCCTGCCAAATCGTAAAGCCAGATTTTTAAATTGTCTTTTCTTTTCACATGATGCAGTTCATGAACCAGAATGGCTTCCAGCTCTTCATCATCCAGTTCGTCAATGATTCGAGGCGCCAAGAAGATTGCGGGTCTGAGAACGCCCACTGTAAAGGCCAGATAGGGCGCGCCCCGCTGGTATTGGTGAAGTGGGTAGGCGATTCGGAGGCCCGTTTTCTTCAATGCGGTTTGGTATACCCGGAAAAGCCGCGATTGCTGATCGCTCCGGAAGGGTGGCGAAGTGGACCTCAGCCGCCACAGGTAGAGCGAATGCAGTACGAGCTTTGTGGCGATCAAGCAAAGCAGGCAGACCGCCAGGGTTTTTAGAAAATCGACGGTGCTGCAGTGAACCAACTCACCCCATAGGATCTTGTAATTGGCGACGATTTTAAGTTGCAATTCCGAGAACCAGTTCATTTGTTCTTAGAACCCTTCCGTTTTTTTTCTACCAGGCGGGCAAGCTCTTCCATCTTCTCAGGATTGGCATGGTCCAGGACATCCAGAAATTGGCTCATGGCGGGCATGCCGAAATCACCCAAGAGCTCCTTGAAAATACGCTTGGATGCCGAGGCAGTGAGCTCATCCTTGCTGAAAAGTGCTTGATACCGATAGGTTTGTCCCTCCTTGGTTTTTTCCAAGATACCTTTTTCCGCTAAGCGGGACATCACCGTCATCACCGTGGTATAGGCAATTTTTCTTTGCGCGAGCATGGTCTCGTAAACATCGCGAACCGTGGCGGAACCCAAGTCCCAAACCAGGGTCATAATATCGGCCTCCAGGTCCCCAAGGATCTTGCGGAGGCCTTTTTTCTTTGGATTAAAGGTGAAGAAAAACTCATCAAGTTTCATTGGTAGTTTCCCTCAAGGGTTCAGGGTCGCCGTGGTCGGCGCATCCTTCGAGGCGAGCAGTTGCGTCAGTTCGCCCTCCAAGGATTCTTTATTTTTAAAGCCCACCAATCTCTTGGTCACCTCGCCCTTTTTGTTCAGCAAAAAGACGGAAGGAACGATCAGGCTGTCGTATTGTTGAGAAAGTTCTTTGCCCTCGGCCACCGCTAGCGCCAGGCTCAGATTTTTATGCGCGGTGGACTCCTTCACATCGATCACCGATCCGCTATTGGTATAGACGGGGAGGATGGCCAACTCATCGCCATACCGATCCTTAAGTTCTTCGAGCAGGGGAAGGGTATCCCAGCTATGGCTGCAATGAACCGCGAGGAAGACCAAGACCACCGGTTTGCCCCTGTAATCGGAAAGCCGGATGGTGGTGTCCTTCGTGGTGGGCAGGGAAAAATCGGGCGCGGCATAGGCTTGCACCGGCAGACCGTCCATTTCCTTTTCGGTTTCGTAGCGTTCGAGCTCCTCTCCCTGGGCGTAGCTCAAATCCATATTTACCGAGCAGGCGTTGTATTTGGCGCATCGGCTCGCCGGTAAGGAACTCATATCGAAATTGCGTTTGTCCAGTTCGGCCAGAATGCCGGTCCGCAGCCTGTCGATCGGTATGCCTTCAAGGCTGACCTTTGCACCCGCCTCGACTTCTTCCCGGCTCAAGCTCGCTCGCTTTTCCCGGGTAATGACATCACAAATGAAATCGATGGCTTTCAACTCATCTTGGCTGTATTCGATGGCGGCTGTTTTGGTTTGGGTTGCGCATGCCGACTGGGTCGCGCAGGAAGGACTCTTGGCCTCGACGGACGAGGCGCCCGGTGCGCAGCCGGGATGGCAAATCTCCGGAGTGGCTGCATCGACCACGGTTGAACAAAATTCGGGAGGACAGATCTCGTGGCAGGTTTCGGAATTTTCT